>JAJZUR010000026.1 GCA_021848375.1 Pseudomonadota bacterium
CGTTTCGACGCCCCTTCGTCCTTGAACTCTTTTCCACCTTCGTTCGATACATATTGTGTTAACATTGGTTTTAGATATTTTTTATTTATTTTATTTATCTCATCAAAAGCCGTTTCAAAAAAATTCTGGAAATAGGTAATATTGTCATCTTGCAGCCTCATAAAAGTTCCTTTATCCCACAACTTCATTAAACCTTCTTCGATTTCTCCTATTCTTTTTCCTTCAGGGCTCTTATCTCCTTCTATTCGAGACATGCTGGTTCTATTATCTTGTATTTTTGCAAGGATTTTTTCTAAATTTTTCCTCAATGGTTGTCTATTAGCATAACTATTAATTTTTAACAATGATGCATCTATTTCTTCTATTAAATCCCTAAAGGCGACATTTTTATAAAAATCCACCCTCCTATTAATTGTATCTGATAATAATGGATCAAAACAGCGAAACAAATATTCTTGTTTTTTTTCCGGATCCGATTCGCTATTCATCCGTTCTATATTCATTAATATGCCTGTTAACTTCTTAGAATCTAAATGATGATCATTCATTTCAGTTAACAATCTATCTACAAACCCTTTCAGCTTGGACATTTTCGCTGTTGCTTGAATCAACTTTTCTTTAATAATTTCTATTTTTTTCTCTTTTGAATCTATTGGCATATTAACCATTCCTCTTAATTAAAGGATTCTGTATAGCGTCTTAGATACCAAGTCATTGCGTAAGTTCCCAAAAACAGGGCTTTAATTTTTTGCAACGTGATACAATGATGTTTTGGGGTAAGATGGATGACCAATATTGAAACAAAAGGAGCTAGTTAAGCCTTACAGCTACGTTAAGGAGATAAATCTATGCATATACAACAACAAAACATCGGCAATACCGGGATAAAAGTATCAGTCATCGGACTCGGAACCACGAAATATGGTCGTAATGAAAAGGTGAAATACCCGCATCCGTTTGCGATCCCGAATGATGCCCAATTGGTCGAATTATTAGAGACGGCTCAGGCGCTTGGAATTAATTTGATTGATACAGCACCCGCTTATGGCAACAGTGAAGAACGAATTGGGGAATTGTTCAAAAAAAAGAAGATGCGAAAAGAATGGGTGATCAGCACCAAAGTGGGTGAAGAATTTGTGAATGGGGAATCGATATACGATTTTACGCCTGAGGCAGCAAGACTTAGTATTGAACGCAGTTTGAGGAGATTATATACCGATTATCTCGATATTGTCTTGGTACATTCAGATGGCAATGATATTTACAATATTGAACACTTCGGGATCTTTCAATATTTGGCGGAATTAAAGCAACAAGGCTTAATCCGCGCTTTTGGCATGTCGACCAAAACGGCTGCAGGCGGCATTCGAACCATACAAGAAGCTGATATTGCCATGGTGGGTTTTAATGCGCTCTATACTGCAGAACGCCCAGCTATTCAGGAAGCCTATAAATTAAATAAAGGTATTTTGGTAAAAAAGGCATTGGATAGCGGTTATATCCAAAAATTTGAAGGGGCAGAGCCCATTAAAACGGCGTTAAGTTTTATTCTACAAGAACCTGGTGTGAGCAGCATTATTTTGGGAACGATTAATCCAGAACATCTGCGCCAAAATGTGGCAGCGATAACGACTATACCGTCGTCAGCTGATCTTTTTTCGTCGTAATGGTTTCTATCACTTTCGTTGTGGAGCACCCTTCTTTTAAACTTAACAGCTGCACTTCACCCCCTTGACTCAACACAAATTGCGCACCGGGTAACGCTTCAATTTCTTTATAATCGCCGCCCTTCACTAAGACGTGTGGTGCGAGCAGCCGAATAATCCGCTCTGGTGTGTCTTCACTAAAGGAAACCACCCAATCAATCGAGCGTAATCCGGCTAAAACATTCATGCGATTTTCTAAACTATTGATGGGTCTATCGGCGCCTTTTAATTTTGCAACCGAATTATCATCGTTAACCGCCACAATCACCCGATCCCCTAAACGTTTTGCTTCTTCTAAATACAGTACATGGCCAGAATGTAAAATATCAAAACATCCATTGGTAAATACGATACGCTCGCCTCTCGCTTTACTGATCCGAACGGCTGCCATTAAATTTTCTTCCGTCATTACGCCTAACGGCAGCGTTTTATCTTTTCCGATGGCAATTTCTAATTCATGAACGGAAACCGTTGCTGCCCCAAGTTTGCCAACCACAATCCCAGCGGCAATATTGCCTAAGGCTGCCGCTTCTTCAATACTCATTCCCGCTGCCAAAGCAACCGCTAATACGGCGATCACCGTATCTCCCGCACCGGTTACATCATGCACTTCTCTTGCGACCGCCGGGATATGCGTGACGGTACCATTTGCTGTTATAACGGATAAACCATGCTCAGAGCGTGTTATGACTAATGCCCCAATGTCATATTGGGCTAATAATCGACGTGCTTTCTCAACCATGATTTCAGGCGTTGCCGAAACACCGACAACGGCTTCAAATTCTTTTAGATTCGGAGTAATAACCGATGCGCCGCGATAGATAGAATAATCACTGGATTTAGGATCAACGACCACCGGAATATTTTTTGCTTGCGCTAAGGCAATCAATTCTGCCGAATGAGAAAGCGTGCCTTTCCCATAATCAGATAAAATCACCACATCCGTCTCTTCAAGCGCGCGAACATAGTTATTTTTTAAAACTGGAAATCCAGAAATATTTGAAAATAATCTTTCTTGATCTAAGCGGATCATTTGTTGATTACGGCTTAATATTCGTAATTTGGTAATCGTTGTATGCAGCGGAATTTTTTCTAATTGATAAGATACACCCTGTTTTTGGAGCAGCGTTTCTAAAGTAACCGCTGCGCCATCCGAACCAATGAGACCTAACAAATGCGGATGAGAACCAAGCGCTGCCACGCCTAAGGCCACATTCGCAGCACCGCCCGGCCGCTCGTCGATATGACTAACATGAACCACTGGAACCGGCGCTTCTGGTGAAATGCGCGATGTCCCGCCATGCCAGTATTGATCAAGCATGACATCGCCAATAATTAAAACTCTGATGTGATTAAAATTAAAATTTGATAACATCATTTTTATAAACCGTATTGATTTAAACCTACTTCAGCACAAAGCTGTATTCCCGTTTGCCGCGTTTTTAAACGTGCCCAGTTATCCCGTTCTTTAGTTCTATCATTTTCAGGATGCCAAAGATGAATCACTGGGACATGAAAACGCCCGCTTTTGCGTTGTACCCCAGAGCGTAGTAATCGAATAATGAGATCCGAATCTTCATAACCCCAGCCGACAAATTTTTCTTCCCAGCCATTCACATTGGCGAGATCACTTTTCCATATGGCAAGATTGCAACCTTTGGCACCCTTCCAACGAAAAGAGGTCTTTACTTGTAACCATTTCCGAGATAAAGATAAAAAGGGCAACACCCGATTACAGTGTCCTGCAAGCCGCGCCACACACCACCGCCAAAACGACCATCGATGCAAAGGTAAAGTGTGCGATAAGGCCGTCAACGTAAAATTCTTGCTCAGCAATACGCGATTGCCAACCACGAAGGTTCTGGGCTCTGCTAACTTAAAATGGTTTTCCACAAAATCATCTCTTGGTATACAATCCCCATCCAAAAATACAAGGTAATTGCCTTCTGCTGCCAATACCGCTTTGTTTCGAATGGCGGCGGCTCGAAAGCCTTCGTCTGGCTGCCAAATATGTAAGATGGGAACATTAACCCCTTGTTTCATATCTCGAATAAGCTTTGCCGTCTCCTCTCCCGATCCATCATCTGCCACCAGAATCTCATAAGAGAGGGTAGTCTTCTGCTCAATCAGGGCTTTTAGTACTGCTCGCAGCGCCTGCGGCCAATTATAAGTGGTTACGATCACTGAAATTTTGGCGGGCAATTGATTATTCACACGAAAGATCCTTCTTTACGTTTAAGAGCACCAAATGAGAACGCTATTATTATCACGAAAAAGTAACCAGAAGTAAAATCCAACAACCAAGAGTTAGCTAAGCATCCCAATATCATAGCGCCCAAAGCCCCTTGTGCGATCCATTGCTCAGGTTTTGGTAAACGGAAACTGAGTTTGCCAAGCAGGATAAAAAAGCCGATGAATGCAGCAAAACCAAATAACCCCAATTGAAAGAAAATGTTTAAATATTCATTATGCGGATTATCGGTCAATAACAATTGATTGGCAGTAGCATGAGTCTCATAGACTGAACGAAAACTCCCTGTGCCATAGCCAAACCACGGATGTTGCTTGGCAAGATCCCACGTTTGTGTAAAAAATTCTAACCGAGCCCCAACGGAAGTGTTCGAGTCTCCCGCTTGATATTGTTCAATATTGTTAATAACTAAACCAAACCCCTCTTGTAGGGGGTAAGACAGTTTAAATGCTAAACCGACGAGTAAGATTAAGCCGATGGTTCCTAAGATTATCCCTTTAAACGAAATTCTTTGTAAAAAAAATAACAACCATAACAGGGCAAAAATTATGTAACCCGTGCGCCCTTTGCTCATAAAAAATACGTAAAACACAAAGCCGCTTAAAAGGCAACTTAAGGCAAACCGTTCCCATCCATTTTTAGATTGCAATCCATAATGTCCAACCACAAAACCGGCAAAAGCCATCATAAAATTGGTATAGATATGATCTTTAAACACACAAGCTTCTGTAAAACGTGTAGAAATCGGTAGATTGGCATAAAGCTTTAGCATACTCAAAATCAAGGTTAACAGCATCGCGCCGACGAAGGCTGCCATTCCGGAACGACGCCATTTTTCTTCCATAAAAAGCGGTAACAAGAAAGGCAGATACAATAACTTTCCCATTTTTCCTAAAATGAAGATTTTATCGTCAAGGGGTGCTGCGGAATAAAACGTACCCGTCACAAAAACGCCAAACAAAATCAAAGCCGCTTTAGAAACGGGATGCGCGATACTGATTTTTATTTTTTCTGAAAAGTTGCCGGCTAAAAACCAATTGATCAATAAAAAAAACAATACGACATGCGTTGCTGTCGTTGAAACGGGAATCACAAAACCTAATAATACCGCGCATTGCTTACTAAAGTTATCGCATTTGGTTTGGAATGCATTTTTAGGCAATGAATTTTCTTCGGATAATAATACGGTACTCATTATTTTGCCTCCGCCACTTGCCGTTGTAATTGTTCCCAGATAAGTTGTGCTGGTAGGCTCGCAAAACAAGGGGGATCAATTGATTTTTCGCCAATAATGCTACACGCCCGTTGATGACAAGGCGCACAGGGAAACGCTGCCGACAAATTGGTTTGATTTTGACCGAGCGTACCTGAATTTTTAGGATCACTTGGCCCAAATAAAGAGACCGTTGGTACACCCAATGCCGCGGCTAAATGACCCAAACCGGTATCCACAGTCACAATCCCGCGACTTTCTGCTAAAACGCGCATCGCTTCGCTTAACGTTAATTTATTCGGAACCACAAGCGCTTTGCTTAATTGATCGGCTATTCTATTCGCTCTCGCGAGCTCAGCTTCATTACCCCATAATAAAAGCACATGCTGCCCTGCAGCATCAACCGTCTTTGCTAATTCACACCAATAAGATTCCGGCCAATGTTTGGTTGCCCACGTTGTTCCATGTAAAAAAACGTAATATGGTTTTGGCAGTGCAAACGATAACGCCGGCAATCGAGTTGTATCGATGCCATAATCTGGCTCAGTTTCTGGTAGAGGATAACCTAAACCTTTGGCAAACAACGCACGTGCTCTTGTCACCGCATGTTGTCCCCACGGAACCACCGCGCGTTTGTTATAAAATAAACTTGCCAACGCTTCTCTTGCGGAATGCCAAGAAAGCCCAATGCGTTTTTTGGCGCAACAAAGTATGGTGACGGCAGCGCTCTTTAGCAGCCCTTGCGCATCAATAACATAATCATATTTTTCTTGACGCACAGCTTTCATAAATACCGATATTTCTTTACACTTTTGGATATTCCACGGTGTCTTTCGCCAGCGTCTTAATGCAATGGGAATAATGCGTTGTACGGATGAATGCCAAAGAGGTACTTCACTAAAAGGCTCTTCAACCACCCAATCAACACTGAACGTTTTAAAATGTCTTTTAGCATCCGTTAACGCCGGCAAGGTGTGAATAATATCTCCAAGAGAGGTTGTTTTAACCACTAAAATACGCATTAGTGCCCCATCGAATGTATCGCAGATAGCACACGTTCAGGTAACAATGCCTGCATACACTGATGGTGTTGCAAGGGACATTCCCGCTTAAAACAAGGACTACAGGGCAAAGACAATCGAACGATATGGGCATTCGCACCTAATGGCGGCGTGAAACCTGGATCGGTTGAACCATAAACGGCAACGACTGGTTTTTGCAGCGCTGCCGCGATATGCATTAAACCAGAATCATTGGTCACCACCAAACGAACCAACGACATTAAATCAATCGCTTCGGATAAATTGGTTTTGCCCGTAAAATCCCTACACCGTTCGCCCGTTGCAATTTGAATCGCTAACGCTTGCGCCTCATCCTTCTTCGAACCAAATAACCAAACGGCCCAACCTTCTTTTAGTTTTGCAAGCGCCACCTCTGCATAATATTGTTCTGGCCAACGTTTTGAAGCGCCAAACTCCGCACCAGGGCATAATGCTAAAATGGGCCCTTCCAGATCCATAGCCAGAGAAAATTTAGTGATCGCTGCATGCACTGAATCAACATGGACTTCTAAACGTGGATGTGGAACCGGATAGGGTAAGGGAGCATTTTTTTCGATAGCGAGCGCTGCAAACCGATCAATCATGCGCGATAATTTTTTTTTATTTAAAATTCTATAATCATTTAATAACCCAAATCGACATTCTCCTAAAAATCCAGTTCGTTTTGGAATCGTGGCCCACCAAGGAATCAAAGCGGATTTCCAAGAATTCGGTAATACGATCGCTTGTGTATATCCTTCTGATTTTAAACCTTGCGCCAATTGATACCGTCTGCGTAGATCTAAAACCCCATGCCCAATCGGCATTGCATGCGCCTTCTGCACTTCCGGCATACGATCTAACAATGGCCGAGTCCAATCCGGCGCTAACACATCAATGGCGGTCAGGGGGGCGTTTGCCTTTAGGATCTGAAATAAAGATTGGGCCATGACCATATCCCCAACCCAAGCAGGACCTATCACTAATATCTTGTTCACCTAACTCTCTCTCGTTCTTTTAAGAAGTACTGAGCGCTGCAGTAGGGACAAGTCGCCTCCCCGGTTTGCTCTATTGGCAAATATACGCGAGGATGCGCATTCCATAACGCCATTTTCGGCGTTGGACACGAAATCGGGAGATCTTTGTGCCGTACTACATACTGACCTATGTTATCAAATTCCCTGATTTTTTTATCCATATCGCGTTCCTATGATATACACCTTAAGCAACTGACCTATTTTACCTTACTTTGACCAAAATTATCATTTTTTTTGTGCTATATTTAGGTTTGTTAGATTACATTTAGGAGGCCGCCCCAATGAGTGCAAAAGAATTCATGGATAAAGCCAAGGCAGCATCACAAAAGATGAAGCCTATTGCGATTAAAGTATGGGGGATCACAATCCAAGTGTCTAAACAAGTATGGGGGATCACGATCCAAGTGTCTAAACAAGTAGCAAACATGGCAGTGATGGTTTCTAAAAAAATCTATGCGGCAGCCAAAGCCGGGGTCCAAACTCTCTTAACAAAAATCAAAAAAATGAAAGATGAAAGAGCTGCTAAGGCTGGCACTCGTAAAGCGAGCGCTTCTTCTGGCACTGATCAGGGGCCAAAAGCTTAAATTGCACCATTTGGATTTGAATTGCACCAATTGCACCATTTAAATCTGATTAGCTATTATCCCTTTTCTCTTTCACCTTTAGAATGATCCCGTCAACCCCCACTACCAGAACCGTGGAACCAGCGGGTAGATCTTGTCCTTCCACACGCCAACTAGAATCATCCACTCGAATTTTGCCTCGGCCATTGACAATCGGCTCAGATAACGTAAAAGTTCTGCCGACATATTGCTCAGCGCGTCGGTTTAGAGTTGGTCTGTCGGTTTTAATGGGATGCCTTTTTAAGTAAAGACGCCAGAATACAATGCTCATGACCGAACCAACTGCAAAAATTAATAATTGATATTCCCCCTGTAAATTAGGCAATATCCAAGCAACAATTCCCACAATACTTGCCGTTATCCCCAGCCACAATAAAAAAAAGCTCGCGCCAAAGGTGACTTCAACAATAATTAATAGAGCGGCTAAACCAAACCAATACCAATCGTTCATTAAGAATGCATTTGTCATAGTGGTTATCCTTTAGTCTGCTCTTTGAATACCGTTTTAGCCAATTCACCTATCCCTGCCAAACTTCCGATTACACTGCCCGCTTCTAAAGGCATTAAAATGACTTTTTGATTTTCGGCGGAAGCAATTTTGCCTAAGGCATCAATGTATTTTTGCGCAACGAAATAATTTAAGGCTTGCAAACTGCCGTTACCAATCGCAACCGAGACTACTTCCGTTGCTTTGGCCTCAGCGGCAGCTTGTCTTTCCCGTGCTTCAGATTCTAAAAAGGCTGCTTGTCTTCTGCCTTCTGCGTCTAAAATTCGCGCACTTTTTTCGCCTTCTGCACGCAATATTTGCGACATTTTAACACCTTCCGCTGATAAAATAGCAGCGCGTTTTTCTCGTTCTGCTTTCATTTGCGCACCCATGGCTTCTACTAAATCTCTCGGCGGGGCAATATCTTTAATTTCAATACGCGTTACTTTAATTCCCCACGGGGCAGTCGCTTCATCAATGACCATTAACAACCGTGAATTTATATGATCGCGTTGCGACAAAGATTCGTCTAAAGAAAGTGCTCCCAACACGGTTCGAATATTGGTTAGGGTTAAATTGCGAATGGCGCGTTCGAGATCACTGACTTCATAAGCGGCTCTTGCACCATCCACCACTTGAAAGAAGACCACCGCATCCACCCGCACCATAGCGTTGTCTTTGGTAATGACTTCTTGGGAAGGAATATCGAGTACTTGTTCCATCATGATTAATTTAGCGCCGACTTGATCAACAAAGGGTACAATCATGCCAAGCCCGGGTCTTAAGGTATGGGTATAACGCCCAAAGCGCTCAATGGTCCATTCATAACCTTGCGGAACTTGTTTTACTCCCATAAAAACAACCACAATGGCTAGCACTACCACAAGACCTACAACCATTCCAAAATCCATAACCTTTCCCCTTAAATTTAAACGATAATTGTTTTATTCCTCATCGCTGCCAAGTATACCATTTTGCGAATAGAGATAATCCAGATCCACATAACTCTGCTACAATACAGTCATTCAGGCAATATTTTTAGTTATTTAGATGATAAAGCTTCGTAAAGGTAAACATGCACGTCGAGTATCGCACCCCGCAAAGCGGCGTCCATCACGCGCCTCTTTTGCCCGGCTATGGCTGCTAACAGGATTAGTTTTAGGAATACTCGGCGCAACCTTCGTTTTCCAATCAACTTATGGACAAACCATTTTGGCAAAATTAAATGGAATAGCCTCCCAAGAAAGTTCCGTAACAGAAGTAGCCTTAAAATCCAAGAAAAGCGCCAAACCCAAAAAAACCAAATTGATCGCACAAAAAAATGAGCCGCCGCAACGCTTTGAGTTTTACCAATTATTGCCTGGCATGGAAGTCCCTATTCCAGATCGAACAGAAGAGAAGAAACATTCCCCACACATACTTGCAAAAATAGAAACAAAAGACTCTACTATTTCCTTATTACCACCCGCAAAGCCGCCGTTACCAAAAACACAAACCAAACTCGCCGCCGCACAATATTTAATCCAAGCGGGCGCATATCGTCAGCTTAATTCTGCAGAATCCCTACAAACTCGCTTACATTTACAAGGATTCACTCCTCGTATTCAGAAAATCGAAGCGGAGGATGGCATTTGGTTTCGAGTAACGCTTGGCCCTTTTGCAACTGAGGCTATTGCTTTAAATCAAAAAAAACGACTCGCCCGAGAAAATATCCACGGTATTTTAATTCTGCAACGTAACTAGAGAGGACAACGCACTTGAAACAATTTAAAGGAACCACCATACTTTGTGTTCGTAAACATAATCAGGTTGTGATTGGCGGAGATGGACAAGTTTCCCAAGGCAGCACCATTTTGAAGGGCAATGCCCGTAAAGTGCGGCGCTTATATCAAGATAAGATTATCGCTGGATTTGCCGGCGGCACTGCCGATGCGTTTACCTTATTTGAACGTTTTGAAAAAAAATTAGAAGCGTATCAGGGGCATCTGACGCGCGCAGCCGTTGAACTTGCAAAAGATTGGCGCACCGATCGTGCTTTAAGACGATTAGAAGCTTTGCTCATTGTCGCCGATAAAGAGAGTTCGTTTGTAATTACTGGAAATGGTGATGTGATTGAACCGGAACGCGGTATCATTGCCATTGGTTCAGGCGGGCCCTATGCACAAGCTGCCGCCAGTGCATTATTGGATAATTCAACGCTCGATGCACGCAGCATTGTTGAAAAATCCTTAAATATTGCAGCAGATATTTGCATTTATACTAACCATCATCAGACAATTGAACAACTCGAGAGTGAAACAAAATGAATCAAAATTTATTAGATGTAATGACCCCGCAGCAAATCGTACAAGAGCTTGATAAACACATTGTTGGCCAAACAGCGGCAAAACGTTCGGTTGCCATTGCGCTTCGTAACCGCTACCGCCGAATGTTAGTCGGTGATGAATTACGAGCAGAAATTACGCCCAAAAATATTTTAATGATTGGCCCAACTGGCGTTGGCAAAACCGAAATTGCGCGGCGCTTGGCAAAACTCGCTAATGCGCCTTTTATTAAAGTCGAAGCCACAAAATTTACCGAGGTCGGCTATGTCGGTCGGGATGTAGATTCCATTATACGTGATCTCATGGATGTCGCCGTAAAACTGACTCGAGAAGAGGCGCTTACCAAAGTACGCGAACGAGCGGATATGGCTGCCAAAGAGCGTATTTTAAATGTATTAATCCCAGAACCAGAACTAACGCCCAAGGCGGAAACGGATGAAGTGAGATTAGAAGAAAAAATTGAAAATCAATCTGCTGCCAAAAAAGTATTCCGAAAAAAACTGGATGCAGGTGAACTGGATGAAAAAGAAATTGAAATTGATCTTTCGCACAATGCCATTGGCGTTGAAATTATGGCGCCGCCCGGCATGGAAGAGATGACTAATCAATTACAAAATATCTTCCAAAGTCTATCTAGTGACCGCGTTCGAAAGCGAAAGCTGCGCGTAAAAGATGCACTCAAATTACTGCGCGAAGAAGAAGCGAGCAAACTGATTAATGATGAAGACATTAAAACGCGAGCCTTAGAGCGCGTAGAGCAAGCCGGCATTGTTTTTCTGGATGAAATTGATAAAGTGACGCAACGCTCCGAAGCCCGCGGCGCCGATGTATCACGTGAAGGCGTACAGCGTGATTTATTACCCCTGGTTGAAGGATGCACGGTATCTACCAAATATGGCATGGTGAAAACCGATCATATTTTATTTATCGCCTCTGGCGCATTTCATCTTTCTAAACCTTCTGATCTCATCCCAGAACTACAAGGCCGGCTCCCAATTCGAGTCGAATTAGATGCTTTAAAAACTGAAGATTTTGTGCGGATCTTAACCGAACCAGACGCGTGTTTAACGACACAGTATCAAGCGCTCTTAAAAACGGAAGCGGTTGAACTTATTTTTGATAAAACCGGCATTCAACAATTGGCTGAAATTGCTTGGGAAATTAACGAACGCAGTGAAAATATTGGCGCAAGAAGATTATATACCGTCATGGAACGTTTATTAGACGACATTTCGTTTAAAGCAACAGAACTTGCCAATACGTCAATTACGATTGATAAGGCTTATGTTGAAAAACAATTGCGCGATTTGATTAAGGATGAGGATTTGAGTCGATTTATTTTGTAATATTTTTTACCCTCACCCGGTGCTTCGCACCACCCTCTCCCGCAAGCGGGAGAGGGTGCCCCCCGTAGGGGTGGGTGAGGGTAAATTCTAAAACAACCATTTAAATTTCACCAAAACGGATTGATCCATAAATCCTTTTTTCGCTTCTAAATCATAGCTCGCGATAACCATAAATTGTTCGGTCATTAACGTGGTAATACTTCGCCCCACATTAATACCGGCTCTTGCTTGATTAACGCCCGTAACGATGAACGAACCACCGCCAACATCAATAAACTGGGAAGTAACTTGAAATTTTGGGGGTTTAGTATCATATAAATATAAAACATGCAGCTCTGGTAAGAAATCGTCTTGGCTGACTTCAGCAATTCTACCCCCCAATCCAATTTGTATTTGATTCACTTGCACTGGACTAACTGACAAATTCGCACCATAGGCACCCGTTTCAATATAACCTTGTTGGGTTAAGGCCGAGTATTGTACGGTTCCCATCGGTGAAATTTCTATCGTATAAATAGGCAGCGTAAAACCAGCTTTTAATTTTCCGCCATATTGCATCCCTTGATATTTTGAAATTGCCGTTTGCGTTGTCACGGCAATATTTCTAACCCCATGATAACTATCAACACCTAATGAAAGTAACCCATCCAAGAAAAGCGGCCCATAGTTTGCACTGCCATATAGAGTGCCTTATACCGTATTTACATTCGTCGTATTACCTGTATTATCTTGCTGCTTGATGGCACTGTTCGCATAACCAATGGCGGCACCGACTCGATAGAATTGTCCAATTGGCGCATCGGCCATGATGCCAAATCCGCGCGTAAATGATGAATACCCAATAATATTATTGCGTGATTTTTGATGAATGGAATTTCCAAACAGCATCGGACCATACGACGCGTAACCATCCAGCATATCACCAGCAGCATAACCCGACTTCGAATAAACACCCCCATTACTTGCAACGGCATAAGCCGTTCCCGTCCGATAATTATCTAAACGACTACCAATGACATTGTATGGCAACTTAGCTTGATTAAATGTTGTCATTAACACGCCTTCATCTGCTACATCTAACGGGGCTAATGCCGATAAAATATTATCAACACCTGTTTTAGTGACTTCAGCATCCAAAATGCTAAAAATGTCCGTTAATGGTGAATTAGGGACGGTTCGGAGTTGATCTAATAAATTTGCAAGGTTTGCCCATTCTGGATTTGGATCAATGGTACTAAGCAGTACTCGAACCGCTTTAATAGCCAAATTATTTCCAATGACCGACTCTGTAAAACTTAACAGAAACGACGAAGGATATACCAATGTTGGTAGGGCATTGTTGGTCACTCCGCCATTGGAAGTAATAACATTAAATACCTCGCCGTCCAAAATACCACCGCTGCCATTGGGCAACGAAATATTGATTGTGCCTCCATTCAAAATCGTTGTCCCAGTAACGACGATTTGGCTAAAATGCTGATAATCTTGTAATTGAATATTCAAAATGCCTGTATTATTTTGTACAAAATTACCCGTAATGGTAGGATCTTCTAATACCGTGATTGTGCCGGCATTGGTTACGATACCGCCGCCACTTATATCATCATAGAAATTAAATTTCCCACCATTATTGACATTTAACTGATTTGTCACCGTAATTGGGTTATTCATTGTAAAGGTTGCATTATTATTTACATTCAATGTTCCGGTAGAAAATGTTCCTGGCGGCATAAAATTGGTATTGAGCGTCAACGTTCCAGTTCCAGAGATATTTCCCGTTAAGGAACCGCCACTATTTAAAGTAAGTGCGCTACCCGCTCCTATGGCAATACTACTTGCGCCTGTGATTGCCTTTGCCACCGTAAAAGTACCGCCCGTGATATTCATGGTACCAACATTTGAAATGGTAATAGAGGGGGTATAATTCCCACTCACGAGTAATGTCGATCCAGTTGTGCCATCCCCCGTCACTGTTCCCGCAATAGATCCGCCATTGACGCCTAAAGTCGCACCGTTGGCAATGGTCACCCGCCCTACTAAAGAACCTCCTAACAATAGAATTTCACCATTCTTTATAGCGGTTTTTCCCGTAAACGTATTTGCACCGCTTAACGTTAACGTTGCAGCGCCAATACCTTGTTGGGTAAGACTACCGCCACCCACAGAATGACTGATTACGCCTGAAAAAGTCGTTGCGGTTGTGGTTGCAACCGTTAATGCGCCAGCTGTTAAATATACATTTCCAGCACCACTTAAATTCGGTTCTATGAATATTTGAATGGGTGATTTATTATAGGCTCTATCAAATTAACTCTTTGATGATGGAGCGATGAATGAATAGCGAACAGTTATTTAAGATGGCATTGGGA
>JAJZUR010000156.1 GCA_021848375.1 Pseudomonadota bacterium
CGCGAGCGCCTTGCTACTCGTTCAGTCAACACGTCCTGTGGTGTTGAAGGGATTCGTCAAGAAATTGGTGAAAATCAGGTATTTAAAATACCTTCCCGTGGCGAAAAGAAAATATATCGTTATCTCTCTAAATAGAATCATCGAGCAATAATTTGAATATATCTGTGATGGGCTTATAGTTTTCATCCAGACCCGCATGTATCGACTTAATATATTTTTCAAATCCCTTTAGGTTTGTTGTTTGATCAATTGCGTTGTAATTGATGGGTGGCATTTTTGCTTGAACGGCCATCAAATCGGCAATAAGTCTGGCTGTTCTTCCATTTCCCTCCCTAAATGGATGAATTAAGATAAACTCGACGTGAATTACCCCAAGGCTAAAAGCCAAGTCTTCAATTTTCTGTGAAAGACATGGTGTGTGCTTTGCGAGGAATTTCTTTTCGAATTGATGCATCAAATCCGAGATTCGCATAGCCGGCGCAAATAAAAAATTTTCCTTTGCCATATTAACTGTTCGATACTTTCCGGCGAATGGATAAATATCTCCAAGCCATAATTCATGGATGTCACAAATATTACTGGCCGTGAAGCAGTGATCTTCACTCATTTTAAACAGCTCTAATTCAGTGCGTTTTAATTCTTGTTTTTCAATGGCATCCATTTGTTCTTTTGTTTTCACACCTAAAAAATTTTTAAGAACAGTGTTGCTCGACCCCGGTTCGTAGTCCTCATCTTCTGGGACAACATAACGATTTGAGTGTTTATTCATATTGCTATTGCCTGATGTAGTTTCCACATTTATCGAAGATCCGTTTCATTTTTAAGAAACTTTTCTTTCATTTGCTTTAAGAATATTTGCACATTCCAAGCTATCGCATCACCACTAGCCTCTCCTTCATTTATAAGGTCTCGTAATTGCTCAAGTTTAGATGAAGCTTGTTTTTCACGCAGCAATCGAAGGGATTCTCTCAATACTTCACTATTGCTTCTGTAATCTCCTGATTCTACGAGCCCCTCGACATATTGACGAAGTTCATTGCCTAAATCAACGGTCATTGTACGAGCCATAAATACCTCGGTAAATGTAAGATCATTTGTTATGCCTAACCATATAAGACATATTCTTACATTTCAAGTCGGCTTTTATTCAGTAAACAAAACGGGGGTTTTGTTTGCCACCATCCCCTTCTCTGAATTTAATTTAAACGTCATATAAAATATGAGCGCGGATGATTAACAAATGTGGTTAATTATTCTGAGTTACGATATTCTCGGTATTTATTAAATAATTAACTTTATGAGCTTAATAACCTATTGGAATTAAAACCCGTTAGTAGACTGAGTGCCAATTATGTTTATTGATTTTTCTACGACCATGACTTATTTTGCTAAATGGGCAAATTTTATTAGCGCAATTACTGGTTTTTTAAGTGCGCTAATGCTAGGAATTTCTGGAAAACTTATTCCATGGGGATTAAGATTGCCGAAGAAATCTCGGCATCCACTCAAATCAAGACCTGCTGTTAATAACAGCTCGGGGCAATTAACTACCAGTCGAGAAGAATGGTGGGGCGGCCATTTAAGAACTGGGGGCTGGATTTTATTAGCTATTAGTTTTTTTATTCAGATCTTTGTTGCTTGGCCTTAAAGCATGCCGAGAGGTACAAAAAGATAAAGCCTTAAGTCGGTTTGCTGTTTCATTGCTCCCTATTTTTTTGATGTGCTCTAATTGATGAACACAAAGTGAGGTGGTCAAGCAAATGCACACACTCAGTTAAGCCACTTTTTTCATTTTCTCCATTCACTTTAAAATTAGTTTGGATTCATATAGCCAAGATATGAGTGCAATTGATAGATGTTATAAAACATCGTTTTACGAATTTAAAATTTCTATCAAATAGAGAATCCTTTGACGTGGTCTAATGGATTCGGACACCCCAGTTAAGAGATAATGAACTTAACTGGAGAAATAAATGACCACTAGAAAAAAATATTCACAAGAATTTAAATTGGATGCGATTAGCTTGGTTTTGGAGCAAGGTTATACCCGTGCTGAAGCAGCTCGCAGCTTATCACTTAACGCCAATATGCTCACTCGCTGGATAAAAGAGCATGAATCAGAGGATACTCAAGCTTTCAGAGGAGCTGGAAAACTGACTGCTGATCAGCTTGAATTACGACGTTTGCGCGAAGAAAACAAAAAACTGAAAATGGAGAAAGAAATATTAAAAAAGGCGGCGGCCTTCTTTGCTCAGGAAACGAACTAAAGTATTCGTTTATAGCCCAGCATGAGAAGGTTTGGCCGGTAAGTACAATGTGTTTATTAATGGGCGTGTTACGCTCAAGATTCTATCGTTATAGACGAAATGACCGTAATAAACCGATTGTTCCCGAACATCAGGAACTACTGGATTTTGTGAAGGAAATTGCTGAGAAAAGCAGTTATACCTATGGAAATCGGCGAATGCAGAGAGCATTAAATGCCTTGGGTTATCCAGTGGGTAGACGTAAAACTCGCAGTCTAATGAAAGAAGCCAATGTTATGGTGCGCTATAGGAAAAAATACAAAGTGACAACAAACAGCGACCATAAAAAACCGGTGTTTGAAAATGTT
>JAJZUR010000027.1 GCA_021848375.1 Pseudomonadota bacterium
ATTAATGGATGCATTCAGTGATCTAATTTTGGAGAATAGAGAAATCGCTACAATTTTAGGTGTTGTGTAAATGAGGGGACGACTGAGGTGCCGGCCCTGTTTTTCCCGTCGCAGTCTATTCGTGTTAATGAGCTCGGGCTAGAACCCACCCTAAGGTTAGGGTATAATGATACCTTATTTATATCTTTAAGTTGGTGGAGTAGCTTTATTATGACCATAGAGAGAACCCTTTCCATTGTTAAACCCGATGCCGTATCCAAAAATCAGATTGGGGAGATTATCCATCGTTTTGAACGGGCAGGTCTGAAGGTAGTAGCGGCAAAGATGCTGCGTTTAAGCAAAGAACGTGCCGAAGCCTTTTATGATATACATAAAAATCGTCCATTTTTCAACGACTTGGTTAATTTTATGTTAACAGGGCCGGTTCTAGTGCAGGTACTAGAAGGCGACAATGCGATTGCAAAAAATCGGGAAATTATGGGCGCAACCAATCCTAAAGATGCAGCGCCTGGCACCATTCGGGCCGATCTCGCAGAAAGCATTGAGGCGAATGCCGTACATGGTTCTGATAGTCCGGAAAACGCCAAAGTGGAGATTAATTTCTTCTTTACGCCGGCTGAAATTTATTCGAGAGCCTAAGGGTCACAGGGTAAAACGCGATGATGAACACCGAGATCGAAACAAATGTTTTTCCGCTTAAGGTCACTACCGCGGAAAAGGTCAATTTATTAGATCTTGATTTGCCAGCGTTAACAGAGTTTTTTGTGGGCCTTCAGGAAAAAAATTTTAGGGCACAGCAAGTCTTTAAATGGATACATCAAAAAGGCGTTGCAGATTTTTCTCTGATGACCGATTTGAGTTTATCTTTGCGCAAAAAATTACCAGAAGTGTGTGAGATCCGCGCACCCATTGTTGCGAGAGAAGATGTTTCAAGTGATGGCACACGAAAATGGTTGATGAAAGTGGAAGGTGGAAACTATATTGAAACGGTTTTTATTCCTGAAAAAGATCGGGGGACACTTTGTGTTTCATCACAAGTGGGTTGTGCGCTGAACTGTAGTTTTTGTTCTACGGCCACACAGGGGTTTAATCGAAATTTGACCGTGAGTGAAATTATTGGTCAAGTTTGGCGAGCGGCACAGCGATTAAGAGAATTGTCTCTTGAAGCGAAAAGTGAGATCGAAGCCGAAGAACCAAAAATTACCAACGTCGTGATGATGGGGATGGGCGAGCCCTTACTTAATTTCGATGCGGTAATGAGTGCTTTATCGATAATGCGCCATGAATTAGCTTATGCGCTTCCGAGAAGGCGCGTTACGTTAAGTACCTCGGGTGTGGTACCCAATATCTATCGTTTTAGTACCGAAGCCGACGCGGCGCTTGCATTGTCGTTACATGCGCCAAACGACGCGCTTCGAAATCAATTGGTTCCCATTAACAAAAAATATCCAATTGCGATGCTAATGGATGCGTGCCGGCAGTATACGGTTGATAAACCTAATCGCCATGTGTTGATGGAATATGTGATGTTACGAGGAGTTAATGACAGCGTAGAGATTGCCAAACAATTGGTAAAAATATTGGAAGGGATCCCTTGCAAAGTAAATTTGATCCCGTTTAATCCCTTTCCAGGCGCAGATTACGAGCGATCAAAGGTTGAAGATATTCAAGCTTTTCGAGCCGTGTTAATGCGAGCAGGTTTAGTGACGACATTACGTAAAACTCGCGGTGAAGATATTGATGCTGCCTGTGGACAATTGGTAGGACGAATAGTAGACAAAACCCGCCGCAATGAACGCTTTTTGCAAAAAACAGCAGTGGATGGGAAATAGGACATTGGGTGTAATTTGGTAAGGAGTAGGATAAATGGAAAGAAAAATGCGACAATGGATGCTGATGGGATTTTGTGTTTTGGCAATAACAGGATGCGCTAAATCTACTTCAAAAACAGAAATGGAAAGCGGTTTAAAAACGGTTGCTCCCAGTACTAAATTATCGGCGAATGCAGCAGATCACACGGCGGTACCAGATTATCAAAAAGCGGCGCTGATTAATGTTGAATTAGGATTAGGCTATTTACAACAAGGACAAGTCGCGCGAGCTAAAATGAAATTGGCGCATGCCATCAAATTGGCGTCGAATATTTCTGAAACCCATACGGCAATGGCTTATTTTTTAGAAATGATTGGCGAATATAAAGATGCCGAACGCGAACATAAAAAATCTCTTGCTATGTCTGGAAAAAATTCCTCCAGTAAAGGGGCGATATACAATAATTATGGGGCATTCTTGTGTCGACGCGATCGATTTAAAGAAGCGGATCAAGCATTTCATCAAGCATTACTTGACAAAGAGTATGCTCGTACGGCAGAGGTTTATGAAAATGCAGGCTTGTGCGCAATCAAGTCGCGCGATGAAGACAAAGCTGCAGAATATCTCACGACATCATTGCGTCGTGATCCCGGTCGTGCTAATGCGCTATTGGCTTTAGTGGATTTAGATCTAAAACAAGGTAAATTGACCGAGGCGCGCGATTTACTGGGTCGTTACAAAACCATCGCAGAACCCAGTGCCCGTTCTCTATGGCTTGGAATATTGGTTGGCAAAGCGTTAAAAGATGATAATACGGTTGCCAGTCAAGCACTGTTATTAAAAAACTTATTTTCGGACTCGCCAGAATATCAACTTTATTTAAAATCTGAGAATAACCAAACATGACGGAAAAAATAAAAGCCATTCGTGGAATGCCAGATATTCTTCCCAAAGACACGGCTTTATGGCTTGGATTTGAGCAGCATTGGCGTCAGTTGGTTGCGGCTTATGGTTATGAAGAGATTCGTTTTCCCATTGTTGAATCAACAGGGCTTTTTAAGCGATCGATCGGTGAAATCACAGATATTGTTGAAAAAGAAATGTTTACCTTCAACAGTAAAGACAATGAGAGTTTAACTTTACGTCCGGAAGGAACAGCCGGCTGCGTACGTGCTGGTATTGAGCATGGATTGTTATATCATCAAGTGCAAAGACTTTGGTACAGCGGCCCGATGTTTCGCTATGAGCGGCCACAGAAAGGGCGATATCGACAATTTTATCAAGTTGGGGTTGAGGCGTTCGGTTTAGAAGGCCCGGATATAGACGCTGAACATATTTTTATGATGAAACGTTTATGGGGCTGGCTGGGCGTGGAAGCTGCTGTTTCTTTGCAAGTCAATAGTTTGGGATCCTCTGCGACCAGAAATGAATATCGCAAGCAATTAATTGACTATTTTTTGAAATATGAAAACGAGTTGGATGAAGATAGCAAGCGCCGCTTACATACCAATCCTTTGCGGATCCTAGACAGTAAAAATGCTGCAATGGCGGAGATTATTCACCATGCACCAAAGTGCCATGAGCATCTTGATACCGAATCGCGAGTACATTTTGAAGGATTTTTGCAATTGTTAACCGATGCGGGCATACCCTATACCGTTAATCCCAATTTGGTCAGAGGTTTGGATTATTATAACCGCACCGTTTATGAATGGGTAACCAATAGCCTAGGCGCGCAAGGAACTGTTTGTGGCGGTGGCCGATATGATAATTTGGTTGCGCAATTAGGTGGTGAGCCAACACCGGGCGTTGGATTGTCAGCCGGTATTGATAGAATTATTCTATTGCAACAGGCATTAGGTGTCTTGCAAACATCGGGTATCGATGTATATTTATTGCATTTTGGTGATGGTGCAGAACAAAAGGCGTTTTTGTTGGCTGAAAAAATGCGCACGCAAATCCGAGATCTGCGATTAGTTGTACATTGTGGTGGGGGGAATTTTAAACAGCAGTTTAAAAAAGCAGATAAAATTGGGGCGCGCCTTGCTTTTATTTTAGGAGAAGAAGAAGTTAGGACAAACACGATTGGCGTAAAATTTTTACGTGAAGCACAGGAACAACGATCAATTTCGATAAACGAAATTCATCAATTTTTAACTCAATATTTGGGAAGATAGTTATGGTAAATATGAAGATAGGTGCAGAAAAAACATTATGGCAAAAATATGGGAAATTGGCTTTAACCCTTTTCGCTGGTTTTTTAATAGCCTTCGCAGGAGCGCAATATTATGGTTATTATCAAGATAAGCGAGCGATAAAGGCATCTGCTGCTTACGATAATATGCTTTCGGCGATGCAACGGCAAGATAAAACCGAAGCAAAAAATACAGCACAAAAATTAATCACAGATTTTCCACGTACTCCCTATTCTTCTTTGGCTGGGTTGATGCTCGCGAAACTTGCAGTGGAAGAAAATGATGTGGAAAGCGCAAAAGGACAATTGAACTTGGTGCTAAAACGCGGCAATGGTCCCATTCAACAAATTGCAAAAGTGCGTTTGGCGCGTATTTATGCGGATCAAAAAGATTTTGATGCTGCATTGGCGCTTTTAAATAAAGATAGAGTGGCAGAGGGGTATAAAACGCTATTTGAAGAAACCAAAGGTGATATTTATCTTTTGCAAAACAATAAGGAGAAAGCTCGGGAAGCTTATCAAGCTGCAATTACGGCAGCACCTGCCGGGGTTCCAGTCACGCGTTTACAATTAAAACAAGCCGATCTCGGCGTAAAGGAGGCTTCATAATGAATATTTGGCGTTATGCAATAGTGGGTGTTAGTTGTTTATTGCTCTCAGCCTGTCAGACGATTGAACATCGATCGGATGTCATCACTAAAAATCCATTGCCAGAATTATTGAAATCCAAGCTGGATCTCCAATTGATTTGGTCTAATACGCAAAGTGCAGGGGTTGGTAAACGGGATGCAAGATTACGCTTGGCCGTTACCAGTGATTCAGTGGTGGTGGCAGATTATAAAGGGGGTTTGTTTAGCCTAAATCGTCAAACGGGGGAACGTCAATGGCGCCAATCCACTAAAGCCAATATCATGGCAGGCCCTGCGATTGGTGAAAATCGGGTTTTTGTTGGAACCGATAATGGAGAGATCTTAGCCTATCAGATCCAGCAAGGCGCTTTCTTGTGGAAAGCGCCCGTGATGGGATCGGTGTTGGGTCTTCCCCTTGGAACGAAAAATGCGGTTTTTGTCCATGTCTTAGATGGCAGTGTCGTGGCATTGAATGCGGCAGATGGTCAACAACTGTGGCGTTACACCGTTAGCATTCCACCGTTGATGTTAAGACAAAATAGTCGGCCGGTGTTGGCGAATAATCACCTGTTGGTTGGATTTGCCAATGGCAAATTAAAATCCCTTGATCCTGCGGATGGGTCGGTAGAATGGGAACGAGAAATTGCGGTTTCTAAAGGTCGTTCGGACATCCAGAGAATGGTGGATATCAGCGCTGATCCGGTCGTGAAAGACAACGTTGTATACGCGGTAAGTTATCAAGGTAAAGTTGCAGCACTGGAAATCGATTCTGGAACGCCCTTATGGGAACGCGAGTTATCCAGTTATTCAGGATTAGCGGTTTCTAATAATGCTGTTTACATTTCAAATGCGAGCGGTGCAGTAACGGCTTTAAAGCGAAAATCAGGTGATGAAATTTGGAAAGCGTTGGATTTTACTGGTCGACGCTTAACGGCGCCTGCTTTAATTGATGATTACCTTGTGGTTGGAGATGAAGATGGCTATCTGCATGTTATGAAACAAGTGGATGGTAGTATAGTTGGTCGTGTAATGGTAGATAGCAAAGGGATAGAATCTGCCCCGATTGTTAAAGACAGTGTTATCTATGTATTAGGCCGCAGCGGCAAGGTGGCTGCTTATACAATTGATCTTCAATAGGCTGTTAAATAAAGGGGTGTTATTGTGATCCCGGTTGTTGCAATTGTCGGACGTCCGAACGTTGGTAAATCTACCTTATTTAATGAATTAACTCGCAGTCGTGAAGCGTTAGTGGCAGATTTACCAGGGGTAACGCGTGATCGGCAATATGGTGAAGGTCGACTTCTGGATCGCTCGTATATCGTGATTGATACTGGTGGTCTTGGCATTCATGAAACTGAAGTCGATTCGCTGACCGCTCGTCAAGCCTGGCAGGCAATGGATGAAGCAGATGTGATTTTGTTTTTAGTAGATGCGCGCAGCGGGCTTGTTCCAGCGGATGAAGCGATTGCCAAAGTATTACGTCAAAGAGGGAAGTCTCTCTATTTAGTTGCCAATAAAACCGATGGATTAGATTCGAATATTGCCGTTGCAGATTTTTTTACATTGGGGTTGGGGAAACCTATTCCGATCGCGGCAAGCCAAGGGCGTGGGGTTCCAGATTTAATTGATCACGTTTTGTCTCCATTTCCAAAATCTGAAATATTACCCGAGGAAGATTTTGAGAAAGAGGGCATCAAAATGGCCATCGTTGGTCGGCCAAACGTCGGAAAATCTACTTTAGTCAATCGGATCTTGGGTGAAGATCGCATGATTGTATTTGATGAACCAGGGACAACACGCGATAGCATTTATATTCCATTAGAGCGTGCGGGTAAAAAATATACCTTAATTGATACTGCAGGCGTTAGACGTAGGGCGCGTGTTTCTGAAGTTGTTGAAAAATTTTCCGTTGTTAAAACCCTAAAAGCAATCGAAAATTGCCATGTCGTCATTTTAGTCATTGATGCCAAAGAAGGCGTAACGGATCAAGATCTGGGGTTATTAGGCTTCGTTTTAGATGCGGGGCGTGCTTTAGTGATTGCGGTGAATAAGTGGGATGGCTTGACTGCCGACGATCGACAAGAAGTCAAAAGAATACTTAATTATCGTTTATCCTTTGCTGATTTTGCCAAAGTACATTTTATTTCGGCCTTACATGGGACAGGTGTTGGGAATTTATTTAGCTCTGTGCAAAAAGCATATCAATCCGCCACGAAAGAAATATCTACTGCTTTATTAACGCGCGTATTGGAAAAGGTGGTTGATGCCCATCCGCCTCCACTCGTGCGAGGCCGCCGTATTAAATTGCGCTATGCGCATGCCGGCGGTCATCGACCACCCTTAATTGTTATCCATGGAAATCAAACTGAGCACGTCCCAGAAAACTATAAGCGTTATTTAATGAGCGCATTTAGAGAGCATCTCAAATTAGTCGGGACTCCGGTGCGTTTGGAATTTAAAACGAGTGAGAATCCCTATGCTGGCAAACGTAACACACTAACTCCTCGCCAACTGCATAAACGTAAGCGGTTACTGCACCATGTTCGAAAGAAGAAATAACATACGGTAAACTTTCCACAGTAAAAAACATTGTATTCCTAAGCCTAAGATGGTAATATTTGCTGAATTTTATGGCAAATGGATAATGTATGATAAATTATACCGCCACTTTAGAAGTTAACGAAGAACCACATTGGGATGCAGTGCATTACAGAAAGAATTCGGTTAAATTACAAAAAACAATGGCGCTGGAATTGTTAAACGCGTTAAGCTTTAAGGGCAACGAATCGATTTTAGATGTTGGTTGTGGAGATGGGAAGACAACAATTGAAGTCGCTAAGAAAGTTCCGAATGGGTTGGTTGATGGCATTGATCTCTCTATCGATATGATAACTCTCGCGCTTAAAGAATATGGCACGATTGAAAATATTAGTTTTAATCACTTGAAAGTAGAAAATTTGCGGGTAGAACATAGATTAGCTGAGCCTGCTTTACGCGAAGCTTTTCTGGATGAATATACCGAAGGCTATCTTGGCATACTGCCTGAACGCTTAGGCAAGAAATATTATTTTACCTGCCCTGCAATACTCTTAAATGGCGAACTTGTAATTGAGTAAGTTTTTCGACTACCTGTTCCTACCATCAACTCGCAATATCCTATAATTAAATTACATTATGACTTGATTTAGGGAGCAGGGAGTAGCACATTTGCAGGGTTTAAGGGATGGATTCACGGTAGCTTGTTTGTTAGCCATGAGTTTTTTAAGTGGCTGCGATAATCTGCCCTGGAACGATCCTTACCCTAACGAAGATCCGAGTGGAAATATTTTATTTTCTGCCTTTAGTGAACGGCCTAAACACTTAGATCCAGCGCGCTCATATTCATCTCCTGAATGGAGTATTATTGGACAAATTTATGAACCGCCATTGCAATATCATTATTTAAAGCGGCCCTATGTATTGGAACCGCTTTTGGCAGCTCACATTCCGCAGCATAAATATCGAAAATTCAATTTAAATTGACCAATTTTGTAACTACTCGCCCCCTTTTATGTAAAAAAATGAAAAATTTTTACGAAAGTACTTGACAAACATTTTTATTACTATTTTTTATTTTTCCTAAGTCACGTATAAACATGGCTCTAAAACAAACGTAGTGATCCTACAGGATCATAAAAAATAGTTTTTGCTTTTAAATGAGGAACAAGCATATTTCGTGGCATGGTGGCTATTTATTAAGGCCAAAAAATTCATGTTACAATTATGCTTATGGGAACAGTGAACAAACAATCCGTGCGAGAAGAGGTAGAACGAATCAAATCAGAATTTGATCGCCTTTCTGCCGGAAATAAAATTAACAATGAAACAAAAATGCTTTTTCAAAGCATGTTTATGATCATCAATTTGATTTTGTCTGTCTTCCTTGAAAAAAAACCACTAAAAACAATAGGAACTCAAACAAACCACTCTCCCAGATTCATAAAGATGAAACCGCGATTACAAAACCGGGAATCCATACCAAAGGAAAAGATGAAACTGACGATAAGGTAAATAATACTAGAACTGTAGAGACTGTGACTATTTCACAAGTCTCTGAATGCCAAGTTTGCGGTGAAGATTTATCCAAAGTTAAATGCAATAATTATGAAAGGCGAACTAAAATAGACATTGTGTTTGAAAAAGTCGTGGAACACGTCGATGCCGAAATCAAAAACTGCCCGAATTGCTATTCTACTACTAAAAGTGAATTTCGTCCTGACATGCCTGGCCCTTTACAATATGGCAATGGCTTAAAAGCCTATGTTATTAACCTATTGATTAGTCAAATGATATCCTTGCACCGGGTTCAAAAAATGGTGAAAACGATTATTGGAGAAGTCATTTCGCAAGCAAGCTTGTTAAAGTTTGTCCTTCGTTTACATGAATCCTTGGCAGAATGGGAATCCAATGCTATCCAAACGCTACTAACAAGGCCCTCCATGCATGTAGATGAGACTTCGCAAAGAGTGGATAAAAAAAATCAATGGATCCATGTTTATTCTAGCGGAGATGTTACTTTAAAATTCCTACATCCTAAACGAGGAACTGAGGCAATCGAAGCTATTCATATTATTCCTGCCTATCAGGGTACCATTATTCATGATTGCTGGGCCTCTTATCTTGCTTATGAGCATTGCGGCCATGGTTTGTGCGGTTCTCATTTGTTACGGGAGTTAACTTTCGTGATTGAATCTAATGGATATGCTTGGGCCAAGAATATGAAACGGTTGTTAAAAGAAATCTGTCAGAAAGTCTCTAAAAGTAAAAAGAAAAAGTTAAGTTCCAAGACCTATACTAATTTACAAAAGCGCTACAGAAATATTTTATCTAGAGGAGGAGCAGAATTACCAGTCATTCTTTCTAATCCAAAGGGCAAACGAGGAAAAATAGCGAAATCAGATGCTCATAATTTATGGGAACGTTTAAAGGAGTATGAAACAGCTGTCTTGTTGTTTGCCAGAGACGCTAATGTTTCATTTACAAACAACCGTGCCGAACGGGATCTTAGAATGTCAAAGGTTAAACAAAAGGTATCTGGATGCTTTAGAACCGAAATATACGCTAAAGCGTATTGCAGAATTTCGAGTTATCTTCAAACGATGAATAACAAAGGCATTAACCCTTTGATTGCTATCCAAATGGCACTGGCTGGTAAAGTTTGTTAATGAGGGGGTGAGTAGCTACATTTGTTACAACAAGTAGGATTATCCCAGGATTATAAATTCCGCTATCCACACCAACTTTCGGGCGGGCAACGTCAGCGTGTTTGTATTGCGCGAGCTTTGGCGGTCTGTCCCCGGATTTTAGTGTGCGATGAGCCAACCAGCAGTTTAGATGTTGCCATGCAAGCTAAAATTTTGGATTTGCTATTAGATCTACAACGGGAATTTGAGATAGCCCATCTCTTTATTACGCATCACTTAAATATTGTGCGCACGATTGCTCATAAGGTTGCGGTCATGAAAGAGGGTCGCATTGTTGAATATGGCCTTGTGGAATCGATTTTGAGTAATCCCCAACATCCCTACACCCAGACTCTGCTTGCTGTTTAAAAATAACGGTAAAGTAAACTAACTTCTACTATAGTATGAGTGAAGACTCCAATGTCTATGATTTAACCTATTGCAAGGATGAAATGGTGTGAAATATCAAATTCGTGATTGGTCAAAAAAAGTAAAGAGCCGATTTTTAGAATTTACTCCATTAAAAAAGCGCATGGTGATTATGCTACTGACAATGGGGATATTGTTTGGTGGAATTTTTGGTTTTCACGGATTTCAAACACAGCTGATGTTAAGGCAGATGCGGGGTAACCAAGCCCCGGCCGTTACGGTCTCTGCTGAAACCCTTACGTATCAAACCTGGCAGCCGAAAATTCGAGCTGCAGGAACTTTGCGTGCAATGCATGGGGTTAACGTCACCACTGAAACCACTGGATTAGTACGCAAGATTCTGTTTACGCCAGGAGATGAGGTCAAATCAGGCGATGTATTAGTCGAACTAAATGCAGATGCGGATATTGCCCAATTAAATTCCTTGATTGCTCAAGCTGAGTTGGCATCTTTAACCTATTTACGAGATAAAACGCAATATGAGGCAAGAGCAACTGCCAAAGCAACCATGGATGCAAGTTTGGCCGATTATAAAAGTAAACAAGCCCAAGTTGCTGAACAAGCAGCAATTGTTGCGAAAAAGACTATCAATGCGCCTTTTAGTGGGAAGATTGGGATCTCCGCGATTAATGAAGGTCAATATTTAAATCCGGGTGATAAAATTGCAAGCTTGCAACAACTTGATCCGATATATGTTGATTTTTACATTCCACAGCAAGAATTTCTAAAAATTGGGAAGGGTAAAACTGTTGTCGTAATGACCGATGCCTATCCCAGGAAGAAGTTCAAAGGAATCATTAGCGCACTTGATCCTGGCGTTGATCCCACTACGCGTAATTTATATGTTGAAGGAACACTTGATAATGCAGAGCGTGAATTATTACCAGGCATGTATGTTTCTGTTGAAGTATATTCAGGAAAGGAGGAGCAGTTTCTAACGCTGCCGCAATCTGCAATCAGTTTTAATCCGTATGGTGAAATTGTGTTTATTGTGAAAGAAACCGGCAAAGACGAAAATGGAAATCCGATTTTACTGGCTCACCAAACTTTTGTGACAGTGGGTGAAACCAGAGGCGATCAAATTGCCATCTTAAAGGGACTGCAGCCAGGCGATCAAGTGGTAACGAGCGGTCAATTGAAGCTTAAAAATGGCTCAAGAGTCGTTATTAATAATTCGGTTTTACCCCCGAACAATCCGGCGCCAACGCTAGAGGAAGAATAAAGGACTAATTGTATGCGGTTTACCGATGTCTTTATCAGAAGGCCTGTACTCTCTGCAGTGGTTAGTCTACTGATATTGGTTTTGGGTTTACGTTCTGTTGAGCTGCTGCCGATCCGCCAATACCCCTTTATTCAAAATGCTTTGGTAACCATTACTACTAGTTATGTTGGCGCTGAGCCGGAAATTATCTCAGGCTTTATTACGACGCCACTTGAAAAATCTATTGCTGAAGCAAATGGTTTGGATTATTTAAGTTCTACCAGTTCTCAAAGTACAAGCAATATTTATGCTTTGCTGCGGTTAAATTATGATCTTAATCAAGCGTTAACCGAAATAAATATTAAAGTAAACGCGGTTTTAAATCAGTTACCTCAGGGTGCGCAACTTCCGGTTATTACAGTGACGGTTGGTAATGCAATTGATGCGATGTATCTTGGTTTTTATAGTAAAGAATTACCTTCCAATCAAATTACAGATTACCTGATTCGGGTAGTACAGCCAAAGCTGCAAGCTATTCCCGGGGTACAAAAAGCAGAAATTTTGGGTGGACGGCAATTTGCCCTACGAGCTTGGCTAGATCCTGCGAAGATGGCAGCCTTTGCCTTAACGACGAGCGATATTGCAAACGCTTTGGCAAATAATAATTTTATCTCAGCAGCAGGGAGAACTGACGGTGAAATGATCACAGTGAATATTAGAGCAGATACAGGGCTGCACACGGTGGAAGAATTTAAAAATATGGTGATTAAATCCCAAAAGAATGTCATTATTCGCTTGCAAGATGTGGCCAATGTAACATTAGGCGCTGAAGACTACAATACTGCAGTGAGTTTTGATGGTCAAGAAGCCGTTTATATTGGGATCCAGGTTGCGCCTGCCGCCAATTTACTTTCGGTGATTGAAAATGTTCGAAAATCTTACCCGGCCATCGATGCGCAATTACCGACAGGGCTTAGCGGAAAAATTGTGTATGATTCCACTAAGTTTGTGGAAAGCTCTATTCATGAGGTTGCGCGATCAATTGGTGAAGCATTACTTATCGTGACCCTCGTTGTGTTTTTATTTTTAGGCTCTATTCGTTCTGTTTTTATTCCAGTGATTGCCATTCCATTGTCGCTGATTGGTACGTTTTTTATCATGTTATTATTGGGATATTCGATTAATTTATTAACGCTGTTGGCATTCGTGTTAGCTATTGGTTTAGTGGTAGATGATGCAATTATTGTGGTTGAAAATGTTTATCGACATATGGAGGATGGAAAATCCAAATTAGAAGCAGCGATCATTGGTGCGCGCGAATTAGCGATCCCCATTATCGCCATTTCAGTGGTTTTAATTGCCGTGTATGTTCCAATTGGATTTATGGGGGGCTTAACGGGAATATTGTTTACCGAATTTGCGTTTACCTTAGCAGGTGCGGTTGCGATTTCGGCAATCCTTGCATTAACTTTATCTCCAATGATGTGCTCTAAGTTAATGCAGTCGACTTCGGGAGGGGAGGCAGGGAAGAGGGGGGTAATAGTCTTTATCGATCATCAATTTGAGCGGCTACGTAAGCACTACCAATATGCTTTGCATCATTCACTCAATTATATGCCGGTGGTTGCAGTATTTGGTCTAATTATTTTAATCAGCATTTATTTCCTATATAGCAATACGAAAACTGAGTTGGCGCCTCAGGAGGATCAGGGGATCGTAATTGCGTCACTCATGGCGCCGCCTAATGCAACGTTAGGGCAAACGCAATTATATTCGAAAGAGGTCTATAAAATATTTACAACGTATCCTGAAGTGGATCATGTTTTTGAACTCGATGGTTTGACAGGATTAAATACCTCTATTGCAGGGATGGTTTTTAAACCATGGAATGAGCGCAAACGAAACTCAAATACAATCCAGGCGCTCTTGCAGCAACAAGTCAATACCATAGCAGGCGCCAAAGTCGCTGTTTTTCAGCCGGCGCCATTACCAGGGAGTGGGAATGGTTTGCCAATGCAGTTTGTGATCGGTACCACAGATTCATACGAGAAATTATATGCAGCTGTACAAGCTGTGTTAGAGAAGGCAGAACAAAGCGGTATGTTTGTATATTTGGATCCGGACTTGAAATTAGACAAGCTGCAAGCCTCTGTTCAATTTAATCGTGATATGGCTTCTCAAATGGGCTTAAATATGCAGAATGTTGGTAATTCGTTGGCTTATGCATTAGGCGGAAATTACATTAACTTCTTTGACTTGGATGGTCGTTCGTACAAGGTAATTCCACAGATGAAACGCAAAGATAGATTAAATTATGATCAGATCAAGAATTACTATTTGACCGCAGATAATGGTTCTCCTATTGCATTGTCGACCATTGCAACTATAAAAAAACAAGTAGTTCCGGAAGCATTGTATCATTTCCAGCAATTAAATTCAGCTACAATTTCTGGAGTGCCATTTCCTGGAGTTTCTTTAGGCCAAGCACTTGCTGCTATGCAGGATTTTGCTAAAGAAGTTTTACCACAAGAATATAGCATCGATTATAAAGGAGAATCTCGGCAATATGTACAAGAAAGCAGCGCCTTGGTATTGACGTTCTTCTTTGCTTTGGTCATCATTTTTCTTTCTTTGGCAGCGCTGTTTGAAAGTTTTCGAGATCCGTTGATTGTTTTAGTAAGTGTACCGATGTCTATCTGTGGCGCCATGATATTTATTTATCTCGGGGTAGGCGGGGCAAGTCTAAATATTTATACCGAAGTGGGCTTAGTGACATTGATTGGCCTTATCAGTAAACATGGTATTTTAATCGTTCGATTTGCCGATGAT
>JAJZUR010000028.1 GCA_021848375.1 Pseudomonadota bacterium
TTAGGTATTTACCGGCGGATAAAGATCTAAAAATGGAGGAACCACTATGGGTATAACCCCTTTTTCAGGATCGACTAACTAGTGTCAATCGTTATCAATTTAATTTACCTGAATTTATATATAGGTTTTTTTAAGATTATTTTCGCTAAACTTATTTGTATGAAGAGGCGTTGAATAGCGAAAAAGAAACAGAAATCGTGGACTATATTAAAATAAATCATCCAGACGTGAGTATGCATGGAGTTGGTTTACCACCTGCAATTCGTTCGGATGAGTAAAGACTTTCTCTCAATCGCGAATAAATTTGCGAGTGTCAGAAAAAGTGTGAAAAAATAAAGCTGAACGGATTAAGCATGAGTGATGTGCAGTGATCGATGCGAATGGTTTTCGACACAATGTCGGGATCATTCTCGCTAACCAGGCGGGCCGTGTGCTGTGGGCAAAACGGGTGGGGCGAGATGCTTGGCAGTTTCCCCAGGGGGGTATGAATTTTGATGAAACCCCAGATGAAACGTTATTTCGTGAATTAAAAGAAGAAATTGGCTTACAGAAAAAGGATGTCACCATTTTGGGTCGTACCCGCCGCTGGCTACGTTATCGACTTCCTCCTCGCATGATTCGCAAGACCGAGCCGCGCTGCATAGGGCAAAAACAACTATGGTATTTACTGCGTTTAGAAGGCGAAGATAGCCTCATTCGATTTGATGAGACGCCTAAACCAGAGTTTGATGACTGGCAATGGACAAGTTATTGGTATCCCTTACGACAAGTTGTGCTATTTAAACGAGAAGTCTATCGACAAGCGTTGCTTGAGTTAGCCCCTTATCTTTTCAAACATAAAGGGCAACCAGCGTATAGACCGGAATTGGATTATCTGTTAGACGACTAAAAATTATTAGATATTTTGCGCTTGTCAATAAAAACCTGCAGTTATCCAATGACATTTTGAGATATACTTTTTACAAATAGTTGATCGTGATATAAAGAAGCATGTTAACTTACCCTGATATTAATCCGGTTGCCCTTCATCTTGGTTCATTCACCATTCATTGGTATGGCGTGATGTATTTATTGGGTTTTATTGGCGCGTTTTTTTATTGTTACCGCCGCCGGTTAGTTCAACCCACTCCCTTTGAAACCGATGAGGTGCTTGATTTAATTTTTTATGTGACCGTTGGTGTTATCTTCGGGGGAACTTGGGGATATTTAATTTTTTATGAACCGCATTTTTTAGCGGCAGATCCGTTAAAAGCGTTGCGCTTTTGGGAACCGGGGCGCTCATTTCATGGTGGATTATTAGGCGTTATTATTGCGGTACTGGTTTTTTGTAAAGTTCATCGGCGGCATTTTTGGGAAGTGACTGATTTTATTGCGCCGGCAATACCGATTGGCATCGCAACTGGTCGCATTGGTAATTTTATTAATGGCGAATTATGGGGACGAGTGACCACGGTGCCATGGGGCATGGTGTTTCCACATGCGGGAACTGTAGCGCGCCATCCCTCGCAATGGTACGAGTTTGGCTTAGAAGGTGTTGCGCTCTTTATTATTTTGCATTTGTATTCTAAACATCCGCGGCGGCCAGGGGCGATATCCGGCATGTTTTTGGCGGTTTATGGGATGATGCGATTTTTCATTGAATTTTTTAGAGAACCCGATCTCAATCGAGGGTTTATCGCGTTTGGCTGGGTAACGATGGGACAAGCGCTTTCAGCAATGATGATTGTAGCAGGGCTTTTCATTTTAAATTGGCGGAGAAATTAATGCAGCAGTATTTAGCCTTAATGCGTCAAGCGCTGAATAACGGCGTTCATAAATCTGATCGCACTAATACGGGGACGCGTAGTATTTTTGGTTATCAAATGCGTTTTGATTTAACAAAAGGATTTCCTTTAGTTACGACAAAGAAAGTGCATTTACGTTCCATTATTCAAGAGTTACTGTGGTTTTTACGCGGTGACACTAATATTCGATCCTTAAATGAAGCGGGGGTTACGATTTGGGATGAATGGGCGGATGAAGCTGGGGAATTGGGTCCTGTTTATGGACGACAATGGCGCGCATGGTCAGATGGCAGCGGCAAAGAAATTGATCAAATCACAGATGTAATTAATGCACTTAAAACTAATCCAGATTCCAGGCGCTTAATTGTCTGCAGTTGGAATGTGGCGCAAATTTCACGGATGGCGTTACCGCCCTGCCACTGTTTGTTTCAATTTTATGTTGCGAATAATCGTTTGTCTTGCCAATTGTATCAACGCAGCGGCGATATTTTTTTAGGAGTGCCCTTTAATATTGCCTCATATGCATTATTTACCCAAATGGTGGCGCAAGTGGTTGGGTTGGAATTAGGAGAATTTGTCCATACCTTAGGCGATGCACATTTATATGAAAATCATGTGGAGCAAGCAACCCTGCAATTGCAACGAACGCCGTATGCGTTACCTTTGATGCAATTAAATCCAAACGTTCATTCTATTTTTGATTTTAAATACGAGGATTTTAATTTATTGAATTATGAATCTCACCCAAGAATCGTTGCCCCAATTGCGGTATAATAATGATTTCCATGATTGCAGCAATGAGTGAAAATGGGGTAATTGGCAATTTGAACGCATTGCCGTGGCATTTACCCGAAGAATTAAAATATTTTCGGCGCATGACGCGCGGAAAACCCGTTATCATGGGACGAAAAACCTTTGAATCGATGGGAAGCAAACCATTACCGGATAGAGTCAATATTATTTTAACCACTCAATCGGATTGGAGTGCACCAAATTGTCAGGTAGTTCATTCTACGGAAGGCGCTATTGCAGTAGCTGGATCAGCTGAAGAAATCATGGTGATTGGGGGCGCTAAAATATATGAAGCGTTTTTGCCCTTGGTTTCTCGGCTATATTTGACCATCGTGCAGGGTAATTACGTGGGGGACACCCATTTTCCGGCGCTGGATTGGAAGCAATGGCAGAAAATTTCAGAAGAAAAATGGGATGGCTTTACCACCCAGATATTTGAAAAAGGCGTTTAAAATGCGGTTTAAAAGTATTGTGCTTGGGAAAATTGCTTATTATATTACCTTATGGTTAGGTAAAAGTTTGTCGGTCACGACGGTCAAAGCGAAGGGATATGATCCACATCAGCAATATTTATTTGCCTTTTGGCATGGAAAGCAATTAATGCCAGTAATGCAGTTAATACATCATGGCACGGGACGCGCCGTTTTGGTGAGCGCTTCTCGGGATGGTGATTTACTAACCGTTTGGTTAAGATATTTAGGTTATACGGTTGTACGCGGTTCTTCACGGCGGCATAACATCAGTGCGTTGGTTGGGATGAGTCGAAAATTAAAAGAAGGATATTCTTTGGGATTTGGCATTGATGGGCCCACTGGACCGATCTATCAAGTAAAACCCGGGATGACGCATTTGGCGCAGAAATATGGGATCCCCATTATTCCAGTCGGTTCTGCTTTTAGCCGCAAATGGGTGGTGGAAAAGGCATGGGATAAGTATGAAATTCCAAAGCCATTTGCCAAAGCCATTTTTTATTTGGGGAAACCGTTTATAATTGAAAAAGATGCGGATCTGACGCATAGCAATAGCGAATTGGAACATTGTATTAAAAATGCCGAAGCAGCTGCATTGGCTTTGTTAAGATAGGTTTAGAAAATATATGGCAAAAAAAGATTATAACTCGGCGTCAATAGAAGTTTTAAGCGGATTAGATCCGGTACGTAAACGTCCTGGGATGTATACTGATACGAGTCGGCCCAATCATTTGGCCGCAGAAGTTATCGATAATAGTGTGGATGAAGCCATTAGTGGTCATGCCAGTAAGATTGTGGTGATTTTACACAAAGATGGTGCATTGGAAGTATCGGATAATGGCCGTGGTATGCCGGTTGATATTCATCCAGAGCATAAGGTGCCAGGAATTGAATTAATTTTAACTCGCTTGCATGCGGGTGCTAAGTTTTCGCAAAAAGATTATCGTTTTTCAGGTGGATTGCATGGCGTGGGTGTATCTGTTGTGAATGCGCTCTCAAAACGCTTAGAAGCATCGGTAAAACGCGATGGCAAAGTTTATCAAATGATCTTTGAGCAAGGCGAGCCAATCACGAAACTGAAAGTGGTGGGTAAAGCCGATAAAGGAGAAACAGGTACCACCGTTAAATTTTGGGTGGAGGCCAAATATTTTGATTCGCCGAAAATTTTAAGCAAGCCTTTAAAACATTTATTGCAGGCAAAAGCGGTGTTATGCCCAGGATTAACCATGCGCTTTGAAGATCTGCAAGGCGATACGGTTGATGAATGGTGTTACGAAGGGGGGCTTAAAACCTATCTTATCGAGCAAATGCAAAAACGCCTGACGTTGCCCGAAGAACCATTTGAAGGATCATTTAGCGGAAACGAAGAGACCGCCGATTTTGCAGTACTATGGACACCAGAGGATAGTGAAATTTTTCAAGAAAGCTATGTAAATTTAGTACCAACCGCACAAGGCGGCACTCATGTGAATGGCTTACGCACCGGGCTTTTAGAAGCGATGCGTGAATTTTGCGAATTTCGTAATTTATTGGCGAGGGGTGTTAAATTAGCGCCAGAAGATATTTGGGAAAAAATTAATTTTGTATTGTCGGTTAAAATGCAAGAGCCGCAATTCTCAGGGCAAACGAAAGAACGTCTATCTTCTCGGCAAACAGCCGCTTTTGTTTCTGGTGTTGTTAAAGATGCATTTAGTTTATGGCTAAATCAGCACGTACAAGTGGCAACCGCCTTAGCGCAATTTATTATGGAGAACGCAGAAAAACGGTTGCGCGCGGGGAAAATGATTGCCCGTAAAAAAGTCACACAAGGGCCTGCGTTACCTGGAAAACTAGCAGATTGTTCTTTGCAAGATTTAAAACGATCCGAATTATTTTTAGTGGAAGGGGATTCCGCGGGTGGTTCTGCCAAACAAGCGCGCGATAGAACTTTCCAAGCGGTAATGCCGTTGCGGGGTAAAATTTTAAATACGTGGGAAGTGGATGGCAGTGAAGTGCTGGCTTCGCAAGAAGTTCACGACATTTCAGTTGCGATTGGTGTTGATCCCGGGCAAACATCGCTTGAAAAATTACGTTACGGCAAAATTTGTATTTTGGCCGATGCGGATTCTGATGGCCAGCATATTGCGACCTTACTCTGTGCTTTATTTGTTAAGCATTTTCGAACGATAGTGGAACACGGACATCTTTATGTGGCGATGCCGCCGTTATACCGCATTGATGTTGGCAAGGAAGTGTATTATGCCTTAGATGATGCTGAAAAAGAGGGAGTATTAGATCGAATCTATGCCGAAAAACCTAAAGCAAAGTTAATGGTGCAACGCTTTAAAGGATTAGGCGAGATGAATCCAATTCAATTACGGGAAACGACCATGGCGCCCGATACGCGACGTTTGGTGCAGTTGACGTTAGAGTCAGCGGAAGAAACCGTGAGCGCAATGGATATGTTATTGGCCAAGAAACGTGCCGCAGATAGACGGCAATGGTTAGAAATGAAAGGTAACTTAGCAGATGTCTAAAGCAAAAACTTTACCCAGTTTACCCGTCGAACAGCAATCGCTTAAAATATTTACTGAGCATGCGTATTTAGATTATTCCATGTATGTAATATTAGATCGCGCGCTGCCGCATATTGGCGATGGCTTAAAGCCTGTACAGCGGCGCATTATTTATGCGATGTCGGAACTCGGTTTAACTGCGCAAGCCAAATATAAAAAATCAGCGCGTACCATTGGGGACGTATTAGGTAAATTTCATCCGCATGGAGAAAGCGCCTGTTATGAAGCGATGGTGTTAATGGCGCAATCGTTTTCTTATCGATACCCGTTTGTAGATGGTCAAGGGAATTGGGGTTCTCCAGACGATCCTAAATCTTTTGCAGCCATGCGTTATACCGAAGCACGTTTGTCGCCTTATGCCAATGCATTGTTAAGTGAGCTGGAACTGGGCACCACAGACTGGGTGCCAAACTTTGATGGAACGTTGGAAGAGCCTAAATTACTGCCTGCGCGTTTGCCGAATGTATTATTAAATGGTACCACTGGGATCGCAGTTGGGATGGCAACCGATATTCCACCGCATAATTTGCGAGAAGTCGTATTAGCTTGTATTCATCTGTTAGAAAACCCCAAAGCATCTATTGAAGATTTGTGCGAACTGATTGAAGGTCCCGATTTTCCAACCGAAGCCGAGATTATTACCCCAAAAGCTGAGATTTTAAAAATGTATAAAACGGGTAATGGCAGTTTAAGAATGCGCGCAGTTTATAGTGAAGAAGAGGGTGACATCATCGTAACAGCATTACCCCACTTGGTATCCGGGAGCAAAGTATTAGAGCAAATCGCTGCTTTAATGCAAGCCAAAAAATTACCATTGGTATCTGATTTGCGCGACGAATCCGATCACGAAAATCCAACCCGTTTAGTAATTACACCGCGCTCTAATCGAGTGGATGTCGAAGGTTTGATGAATCATCTTTTTGCCACCACCGATCTGGAACGTACGTATCGGGTTAATTTAAATCTGATTGGATTAGATGGCCGTCCGCGCGTCAAAAACCTAAAAGAATTTATTAGCGAATGGTTAACGTTTCGCTCTGATACCGTTCGCCGCCGCTTAACGCATCGCTTAGAAAAGGTCAGTGCGCGTTTACATCTTTTAGATGGGTTTTTAATTGCGTATTTAAAAATTGATGAAGTGATTAAAGTAATTCGTCATGAAGACGAACCTAAAAAAGCCTTGATGAAGAAATTCGGGTTAAGTGAGTTGCAAAGTGAAGCGATATTAGAAATCAAATTACGGCAGTTGGCTAAACTGGAAGAAATAAAGATTAAAACAGAACAAAAAGAATTAGCGGAAGAACGAGAAACGCTAGAAAAAACCTTGAGTTCAGAACAGCGTTTAAAGACCTTACTCAAAAAAGAGCTGGAACAAGATGCCAAAACCTATGGCGATAAGCGTCGTTCTCCCATTGTGGAGCGCTCTGAAGCGAAGATTTTAGAAGAAATCGAAAAACCGCCGACAGAACCCGTCACGGTTATTTTATCGAGTAAGGGTTGGATCCGTTTTGGGAAAGGGCATGAATTAGATCCGACTTCACTCAGTTTTAAAACCGGCGATGAATTTAAAATGGCGGTGCAGGGGAGAAGCGATCAGCCGGTTGTTATTTTAGATTCGACCGGACGCGCGTATACCCAAAGTGTCGCCAATTTGCCCTCCGCGCGTGGACAAGGAGAGCCTTTAACGGGGCGCGTCAATCCTCCTCCCGGCGCCATTTTTGAATGTCTTTTAATGGGAGAAAATAGCGATCCCATTTTATTGATGTCGAATGTGGGTTATGGCTTTATCATTTCTTTTGGTGAATTAGTGGCTAAAAATAAAAATGGCAAAGCCATTATCAAAGTCAAAGATGGGCAAACCCTATTAACTGCTTTAAGAGTGCCTCTTGAACGATCGGAGGCTTTGCTGGCATTGGTGAGCATGGATGGCCGATTACTGATTACTCCACTCTCAGCAGTCCCAGAAATGACCAAGGGCAAAGGCGCCAAATTAATGGCTGTTAAAAAAGGCAGTACTATTTCACAAGCTATTATTTTCATGCCAAAACACAGCTTAACGTTATCAGCAGGCAAAAAGAAATTAGAATTGTCCCCTAAAGAATGGAAAGCCTATAAAGAAGACGCAGGCAGCAAAGGACAAAAATTACCGAAAGGGTTTGATAAGGGCGTGCAAATAGGCATTAATGATTCGGATCGTTAAGATATGAATATATTTTTTTTAGATAAAGATATTCAGCGATGTGCTCGTTATCACTGTGATCAGCATGTTATTAAAATGATCTTAGAATCAACTCAAATTTTAAGTACAGTCTTGCATTTAAATAAAATAAAGGCACCCTATAAACCCTCTCATGAAAAGCATCCATGCGTTTTATGGGCAGCAAAAAGTTTACAGAATTGGATTTGGCTAAGAGAATTAGTCTTTGCATTAAATGATGAATATAAATACCGATACGATTCCCTTACCAATCATAAATCCTTTGAGGTTGCAAAGAAACTTAAATTTCCGCCGTTGCCATCCCTCGGTTTATTAGAACATCCTCAAGTAATGCCAGAAGAATATAGGATACCCAAAAATCCAATTAAAGCTTATAGAAACTTTTATATTTTAAGTAAAAGTAAATTTGCAACATGGCGTAAAAGAAAGATTCCCAATTGGTACAATATGGGTATTAAAATGATAAAAGGACGAGAGGTTTAAGTTCAATAGCTAACATTTTTTTAATAATCTCGCAAAAAGTCATATTGTAGTTTAGTATCATATGTAGTACTATTCTTTCTTATGTCAACTTCTTATAAACTTTTACAAAAAATGCGGAACAATCCTAGGGATTGGCGCATTGAACAACTTGAAGTAATTGCCAGGCATTATGGGATTACTGTCAGAAAAACGGGGGGCGGTAGCCATGTTATTTTTAATCATCGCAATTGGGTAGAACTATTGTCTGTACCCTCACGTCGCCCAATTAAGGCCGTGTATATAAAGAAGTTTATATCGTTAATTGATTTATTGGAGAATTCTGATGAGTAAACAAGACATTGATTATCCTTTTTCAATTCGGCATCTGACGGATGAAGAAGGGGGTGGATTTTTAATTGAATTTCCCGATCTCCCTGGTTGCATGTCGGATGGTGAAACCATTGCTGAGGCAGTTGAAAATGGGAGGGATGCCGTTCGATGTTGGCTACATGCTGCGAAAGAGAGTGGTCGAATCATTCCAAAACCGGGAATAGAATCTCAAAGCGGTAAATGGGTACAACGGGTTCCGAAGTCAATGCATACCCGGCTAGTAATAAAGGCTAGACAGGAAGGCACCAGCCTAAATACGTTAGTAACAGCTATGATAGGGGAGTGTTTGGGTAAGCGATATGAGGTTCCACAGAATGCCTTAGCTTTTCCGAAGGCTTCGGAGCGTACAAAAAATCGAGTTGGAAGCATACGTAGAAGAACAAAGAAGATCATTATGAAAGCTGGGACACACGCAAGAAAGAAATCTTCTAAAAAACGTAAATCGCGTTAATTTTTTTGGTTTTTTTTTGAAGTCAGATCTTAAACCGGACCAAAATCTTATTATTCATCTGGAGTCTTTGCATTAATACTGACAGCATGAATTTCCGTTTGCATTAGATCACCTAAAGCATTATAGACCATTTGATGACGTTGCACGGCAGTTTTTCCCGAAAAAGCAGGGCTTATGATATGCACGGCAAAATGTCCGCCGCCACTTTTAGCGCTAGCATGCCCCGCGTGTAAGTGGCTCTCGTCTTTGATGGTCAACGCTGAGGGTTGTAGCGTTAAAAGTGCAGTGCGGATAAGATCAATGCTTTCTTTAGGTTCGTCCATTGTCGGATCCCTCTTTTTCTATAACAGGTTGGTGATGCTTTGCCATATATAATCCTTGCAGGATGACAAAGACAAACGTGAGACCCAATGTTCCAAATAATTTAAAATTAACCCAGGTATCCGTATCAAAATGATAGATAATATATAGGTTTAGAAAACCAAGCGCTGTAAAAAACAAAATCCAACTCAGGTTTAACTGTTGCCAAATGCGGTTGGGTAATCCAATATTCTGTTCTAACATGCGTTGAATGAGTGGTTTTTGCCCAATAAATTGACTCAGCAGGAATGCAAGCGCTAGTACCCAATATAAAGCGGTTGGTTTCCATTTAATAAAAAGTTCATTACGAAAGATTAATGTTGCGCCGCCCAATACTAAGATAGTCGCTAAGGTTATCAGTGGCATTTTTTCAAAACGACCGTGGCTTATTCTAGACCAGATCACTTGAATGGCGCTTGCTACAATAGCGGTAACGGTTGCAAGGTAAATATCGCCAAATTTATAGGCAATAAAAAAGAGTACAATCGGAAAAAAATCCACTAAAAATTTCATAGTTCAGCAATCCATTCGACAATTTGGTTAACCACAACAGGCGAAAACAACAATCTTAAATGCCCGTAATCTTCAAAGATTAAGTTATGATTCGGAATATCTTCGTTGATCAAAGCAGATTGCCAGGGTATCACCAAATTATCAATTTTACTAGCGACAGAAAAATAAGGGACGGCAGTATGATGAATTTTATCTAATAATTCGACGAGAAAAGGGGATTGCGGCGCCATTTCCCGTCCATTTTGTCCGTACGCCAAAGCGGCTGACCAGGTTCCTTTAAAGGGTGATCCTAAAGTAATAATCCTGGCAACTTGTTTGGGTTTGGCCAAATATTCACAAAAATAGCTGGCGACTAATCCTCCCATAGAATGACCAATTAAGATCACTTGGCTTGCGTCAGTTTCAGATTGTATAGCTTCCACTTTTTCCTTGACTTGTTCTGCAAGTTTAGCAATCGAGGAAAAAGCTGGGAAAAGATTAATCATATAAATTGGGCCAACGGGTTGTTTTTTACGTAAAAGGCGGATAAACCAAAACCACGCAACTTGATGGTGAAGATAACCGTGAATCAGTAAAATAGGGGGGGCCTTTATATCAGTTGCTGGAATTTTTGTTTGAAATTCCCAATAACGAAATGGAAAAGTGATACAATAAACAATTAAGCACAAAAATTCAATAACAAAGCTTTTAGCAAGCGCTTGCCAAGGTATGGTGGATTTACTGTCTGGCTGTAGACTCAATAATCGTAATTCAACCCATAAGATAAAATGAGTCAAAAAAGTATGCAGAAAAGAAAACCCGATAACGAGCCAAAATAAAAACTCAATGATGTGTGCAATGAACATTAACATAAGTGCATACAACCCGCATAAGACTATATATAAAATCAGTATCTTAAAGGGCTTTTAGCTTTGAACTTGCCTCAACCCCAATATCTTCGTAAAGTGTCACATGCATCCCATTTTTTTTACAACTGTATGGATCAAGCCGACGACATGAATGATACCAATATTGGAACCAAACGTCATCGGGTGGTTTCTGGTGCGAGAACCACAGGGCCTTTGCACCTTGGAAATTATCATGGCGCGCTAAAAAACTGGGTAAATTTACAGTCAAAATATCAGTGTTTCTTTTTTGCGGCAGATTGGCATGCATTAACCACGGAATATGAACGCCCAGAGTATATTCAGCAATACACCCACGAAATGGTGCTAGATTGGCTAGGTGTGGGACTTGATCCTAAACAGTGTACCGTTTTTATACAATCGCATGTGCCTGAACACGCAGAATTACAAGTATTGTTAGCGATGGTAACCCCGTTAAGCTGGCTAGAACGAGTCCCAACCTATAAAGAATTGCGCAGTAAATTAAAGGAAAAACACCTAGCAACGTATGGGTTTTTAGGATATCCTGTTTTACAAAGCGCGGATATTTTAATCTATAAACCAGCGTTTGTTCCGGTTGGCGAAGATCAAGTATCCCATATAGAATTAACAAGAGAGATCGCAAGGCACTTTAATTTTTTGTATGAAGCGAGAAGCAAGGGCCCAGTATTTCCAGAGCCGCAAAGTTTATTGACGACAGCTTCTAAAATGCCAGGGTTAGATGGGCAAAAAATGTCAAAGTCTTATCATAATACGATAGGGCTGCGAGAGGATCCTAAATCGGTCGAACATAAAATTAAAACGATGCCAACCGATCCCGCGCGAGTTCGGCGCGTGGATCCGGGGGAACCTGAAAAGTGTCCGGTATGGCGGTTTCATCAAGTTTACTCAACGAAAGAAGTGCAGGATTGGGTACAAGTCGGTTGCAGAAGCGCGGGGATTGGATGCTTGCAATGTAAACAACCGGTGATAGAGTCTGTATTGGAAGAACAAGCGGTGATTATCAAAAGAGCAGAACCTTATCAAAAAGATCCGAGCTTAACACATGATATTTTGCGTGAAGGCGCACTCGTTGCAAGAGAAGAAGCAAGAAAAACCTTGGGAGAAGTCAAAGAGATTATGGGATTGGCCAAAGTATGAATCAGCAGTCGACAAATGAATTACCAGAAACATCTACGCCTGAAGCAGTAACTTGTTATGGTTTTGTACGGGGTGAAGCGGTAACGGCGTTGCCGATGGATCTTTATATTCCACCTGATGCAATGGAAGTGGTCTTAGAGCTATTTGAAGGGCCATTGGATCTCTTATTGTATTTGATCAAAAAACATAATTTAGACATTTTGAATATTCCAGTTGCTTCCATTACGCATCAATATATGGAATATGTGGGAGCAATGAGTGGTTTGCGTTTAGAATTAGCAGCGGATTATTTGGAAATGGCAGCCCTATTGGCAGAAATCAAATCTCGGATGTTGTTACCAAGAACCGTGGATGCAACGGGTGAAGAAGTTGATCCGCGTGCAGAGTTAGTGCGTCGCTTGCAAGAATATGAGCGTTTTAAAATTGCTGCAGAGAAATTAGATCAATTGCCGCGGATGGAACGGGACTTATTTATCGCATCGGCCGATACTTCAAAGTTAACTTTTGAAAGACCCCATCCAGAGGTTGATTTAACCGAAGTCTTATTGGCTTTTAAAGAGATATTAAGAAGGGCGGATTTGCAATCGGTACATACCATTCAACGAGAAGTACTTTCGGTTCGTGAACGTATGACCCGTATTTTATCCGCCTTAGAGGGTGAAAACTTTATCGAATTTATTCAATTTTTTGATGTGACTGAAGGCCGTTTAGGCGTGGTTGTTACCTTTCTTGCCATTCTTGAATTGGTGCGAGAGACGATGATTGAATTAGCGCAAAACGAACCCTTTGGACCAATCTATATAAGGGCAGCAGGATGTTAGAAGACAACTTTAAGAATTTATTAGAGGCAGTGTTATTGGCAGCGGGCGCTCCACTGACAGAAGATCAGATCCTGAATCTATTTGTCGAAGAAGAACGTCCGACGCGTGAGATATTAAGAGCCGCTTTAAAAGAACTAATGGCAGATGCAGAAAACCGCGGCGTCGAGTTAGTACAAGTTGCGAGCGGTTATCGCTTTCAAGTAAAACAGCAATGGGTGCCTTGGATCAGTAGATTATGGGAACAAAAACCCCAACGTTATTCCAGGGCTGTATTTGAAACCTTAGCCTTAATTGCGTATCGTCAGCCCATTACCCGGGGTGAAATTGAAGATATTCGCGGCGTAGCCGTTAGCACCCATATTATCAAAACGCTGCAAGAAGATCGGGAGTGGATTCGGGTGGTCGGCCATAAAGAAGTGCCGGGCAGGCCAGCTTTATATGCGACGACGAAAGGCTTTTTAGATTATTTTGGCCTAAAAAATTTGCAAGAACTGCCCTCTTTGCCGGAGATTTTAAATCTAGAAAATATTGGAGAATCGGTGAACCAAGTGGGAGAACAGCCACAAATTTCTTCTACAGAACTTGTGGCCGCAGAAGAACTCATGGAAACCGTGCAAGCAGAAGAAATGCAACTTGAAGCAGATGCCGATACTATTGTGATAGAAATGTCTGATGCCGACTCCTAACAACGAAAAATTACAAAAGGTATTAGCACGCATTGGGTTAGGTTCTCGCCGAGAAATTGAAGGATGGATTGCGCGCGGCAGACTTAAAATTAATCATACCCTTGCAAAGTTGGGTGATAGGGTAAGTCTTGATGATAAAGTAGAATTAGATGGCCGATTGGTGCGCTTAAAAGCGGAACATGAAGTCCAACAACGCGTATTACTCTACCACAAGCCGGCAGGAGAACTTTGTAGTCGAGAGGATCCTGAAGGTAGACCAACCATTTTTGATGCCCTCCCTAAATTGCGCGGTAAACGCTGGATTTCGATTGGACGTCTCGATTTCAACACCTCTGGCTTATTGTTATTAACCACCGATGGCGAATTGGCTAACCGTTTGATGCACCCCTCCTCTGAAATTGAACGCGAATATGCCGTACGTATAATGGGTCGAATCAATGAAGGCGCAATGGATCGCTTAAAGCGTGGGGTACGGCTAGAAGATGGGATGGCGCATTTTGATGACATCTTGGATGCGGGTGGAGAAGGAGCGAATCATTGGTATCACGTGATTTTACGCGAAGGCCGCAACCGGGAAGTACGCCGCCTGTTTGAAACAGAAGGCGTAAAGGTTGGTCGTTTGATTCGGGTGCGTTTTGGTGCAATTACCCTGCCGCGTTTTTTACGCGCCGGTAAATTTAAAGATCTAGAAAAAGGCGAGATCTCTGAATTATTGAATTCAGTAGGGTTAAAGAAACATCGAGTCTCGACTCGAAAAAAAACGTTCACCTCGGT
>JAJZUR010000157.1 GCA_021848375.1 Pseudomonadota bacterium
TAAAAAAGACAATCTAATCAACTAATAATAGGTGACTAATAGAACTTTTGACTAACCAGCAGAAAGGGAAAATTTAGGGGGTAATTTTGCTTCTGAAAAAACGCAATTTTAATTGTCGCTACACACAAAGTGTCCTCCAGGCAGTTGAACATGTTCATAGGGGCCTAAAGTATATTTTTTCCAGCCATAAAATAGTTCTTCCTTGGGACTATCTTCTGCAAAACCTAGAGTTGTCAAACCACAATTAAGTGGTTTCTCATTATAGAAAGTGAGTAACTCAGGGTATTGTTCATATAGTTTAAAATCCTGTCTAATTATTGGTATAAATATACTCATAAGCTCAGGATTGCTTAAAATTTCTTTTGGAATACCTTGATAACGCTTGATCAGTGTTGCAAGGAATTCTTCATCATCAAGATCTGCTATTTTAAGTTGGTGTTCCACTGAGGGAGGTATTCTCGCCGAAATAAAAACATGTTTGGGTCCTATCTGGTTCCTTTTTTTTAATTCCAGCGCGGTAAAATAAGCAGTTAAACCACCAAAACTGTGTCCAAAAAATACTAAAGGAGTATTGGATATTTTTGCGATCAATGTCGAGATATTGACTATCAACTCATGATAATCAGTTAAACACGGCTGACTAAAAAATCGTTCTCGTCCTGGTAAGTTGAATGCATATAAATCGATTTCCTCTGACAAATCAGCACGCCATCTGGCGTAATTCACTGTCCCACCACCAGCAAATGGGAAGCAAATTAAGGACATCTTGGGAGTTTGTACCCCTGAAGGATATTTTATTAACCAATTTTTTATTTGATTATCCAAAATAAGCTCTTGTATATTTAATTTTGTGCCATTAAACGAGTAAGGACAGTTCCTGGCCCTATTTCTACAAACTGTGTTTCACCCGTATTTTTTAAATAACTTATTATTTCTACCCAGCGTACGGAGCTAGTGATTTGTTTTACTAAATTTTCTTTAACGTTTTTATCAGTGTAGGGTTGTGCTGTCACATTTGAAATAACTTGAATATGAAGTGACGAGAATAGAAATGGGGCTATAAATTGCTCAAACTCATTTGCTGCTGGCTGCATGTATCTTGAATGAAATGCCCCACTGACTTTAAGTGGGATACACATCATTGCTTCTTTTGATAATACCTCATTTGCCTTACCAATATCAGCAGTAGAACCAGAAAGAACTATTTGCTTGCTCGAATTATAATTGGCAAAATCGATTGAATTTAATTCATTCAACTGAAGTAAGGATTTAATTTGGTCAGTGGTTAAACCCACTACTGCCAACATCCCACCACCGCTTGCCTTTGCCATGAGCTCACCACGTTTTTTAACAAGCTTTAAACCTGTAGCAAAATCAAAAGCACCTGCTGCAAATAACGCAGCATATTCACCTAAGCTATGCCCGATACAATAATTTGGTTTAACGCCATCACGATACTTAACTAAAAACGATAATGTTTCAACAACATACAATGCAGGTTGAGTATATTCAGTATTTCCTAATTGCTGTTTGGGATCGGTAACGCACAATTCTTCAATAGAATACCCCAAGATCTCATTAGCCAATTTCACTTGCTCTGGAAATTGATTGAATAATTCCGCGCCCATTCCTTTGAGCTGAGATCCTTGTCCTGGAAACATATAAGTAGCCATAAACTCTCCGTAGTTTAAATCATCAAAAAGCTTTCTGGTTTTAAGTATAGTATGAAATTGGGTATGAAACCTAAGGGAGTATTGACACGTTGTACATGGGAGTGTGTTTTTATTTGTAGTGTAAGATCACTAATTGAAATATGTTCAAACGGGAAAACTACCTCTTAGCATCTTTAACCCAAAGACGCCAAGAACTAAATTCGGTACCGATTTAAAAAGAAAACCCCATCTGCTGATGATCTGGCGGTTGGTTTCTTTTTGTGTAGACAGGGGATTGGTTTTGATTCCTGCGGTTTTTAGTGTTTTGAATTATGTTGGATTCAAGAACTTTTTCAGTATTCTCTGCATGTACTAAAAAGGGCAGCAGATGCAACAGAAGGTGATTGTCGCAATCAAAGGTTTTAAGATGATAGCCACGTTGATGGCGTACCTTGGCTTGCTGACAAAAAGAATCGAATGCTTCGTTAAAATTGGCGAAGGCCAGTGTTCTGCTTTGTCCCAATTTTGATTTGATGCGTCCATTGATTAAGGTAATGACCCAGTCTTCAAGTAAATCTTTACTTAGCCGAATGACATAATAGCGCGTGTCTTTTTCAAAACGGGCAGAGTGATAAAGTTCCTTTCTTTGAAAATCCAGATGATAAACCCAGGGCAGGGCAGTGAACCATGTGGTCATGACCAAGACTTACCTGTAGCGGGCTCAGTCACATTCATTTCTATAAAGCCATTGCGCAAATCAGCGAGGCCTTGTTTCGGCTTTGTTTCTTAACCCCCTGCATGGTTACCTTTTGTAAAATTTAGGCGGATCTATAGCTTGCAGGCATTCCCAATGAAGTCATTTTATTGAGGACACCACAACCGATCATAACCTCTTG
>JAJZUR010000158.1 GCA_021848375.1 Pseudomonadota bacterium
AATTAAAGAAAAATTTATTGATGCGGCGCGAAAACAACAACATTCGGCCTCTAATCTAAATTAGAGCCAGCGAGCTGAACGTTTACAAAATATTTTTTCCTTGGCATTCATGATGTAAATATTTGGAAAAAATATTTAATGCCGCTTTTGTCATCGCATATCCTGCCACACCACTAACCGCATAGTTGGTTGAGCCTGTGGTCTCACTGATCCCCTCAAAATATAATCACTAAACAAGTATTTAAGTCTTGAAAAATATGATTAAAAGATCAAAATATGGTTTTATCTTTGAGGAAAAACCATGTCTGAGACAAAAAATATTGAGATTGGTACATGCCAACAATTTGTGAATAATATTTTTGGTGAAGAACTTCATCAAAAACGACAGCTTTCTTTGGCGAATGCGGCATTAGGTTTGTTGAGTAGTGGTTCAGCTTTTCTACACAAGATGGGCGCAGGATTAGCTCACGCGCGAGGGCTGATTAAAAAACATGCGACAAAGCAGATTGACCGTTTACTAAGCAATCCTGGCTTTGATATTTGGGCCGTATCAGAGCAATATGTTCCGTATATTATAGGTCAGCGAAGAGTCATTTTTGTGGCTTTAGATTGGACTTCTTTTTACCAGGATGACCAACTCACTTTAAGTGTCAATTTGATAAGCAAACAGAGCAAAGCTACCCCACTTATTTGGAAAACCATCAAAGATAGTCAATTAAAACATAATCGTGCTCGCTATGAAGACCAAATGTTATCACGTTTGAAAGAAGTGTTACCTGCTTCTGTTGTAAAAGTGATTGTTATTGCTGATCGCGGTTTTGCTGATAAGAAATTTTTTAATTTTATCGAAAGCACCTTGGGATTTCGTTATCTTATTCGCATTAAGTCTAATACAACCATTGGTGTTAAAAATACAAAAGGCGAAGAAATACATCAGTCCGCTCAAGATTGGTTATTAAAATCTGGCCGTATGAGGCCCATCAAAAATGTGACGCTAACACGAAAGGAGCCCTGTGTTGTACCGCGTTTTGTGGCCATAAAAAAGCGAGAAATGAAAAGTGCTTGGTTTTTAGCCAGCAATTATCGCGTTAATGCAAACCGTTTGGTTTGGTTATACAACAAGCGCTGGAGTATTGAGCCTTATTTTTGAGACATCAAAGATAATCGTTTCGGTTTTGGTTTATCACATACTCATATCGGCTCTCCTGAAAGACGAGATCGCTTATTTCTTGTCATGAATATTTGCTATATTTTGCTGACGTTACTGGGTGCTGCGGGTGAAAAGGAAGGTTTTGATCGCTATTTAAAAGTCAACACAGTCAAAACGCGTACGCATTCTTTGATAACGCAAGGACTTTATTATTATGAATATTGGCCTAATTTTAAGCCTGAGCAAAAGGAGAAAATAATGCATGCATTTGAAGCATTACTAGCCCAGTTACCTGCCTGGAAAGAGTTTCTTTTCATTTCTTAAAAATGAGGGGATTGCTGAGCATTGTCTCCCAAGTTGATTATAGATATATTGGCTGCTTGCTCAGATAAAGCACCATTAATCATTGGAATCCAGTTACGTTCCGAATCTGCATCTATCACAACCTCGGGATCTAATACTTCCATCACAAAACTGGATTGTTTAGATTCTTTGCCGGCTTCTATTTTTTTTCCTAAATAGCGACCTATGGGCATTTTTGTATGAGGTGGTACCCAAATAGAACGAGTCGCAAAAATTCCAAAAGATTTCTCACTTGTTTCTGGATTACCTAAAGCAGCAACCGGCGCAATTTTGAATTTCTTTTCCATGGCAGCTAACCCTGGAATGTTTGTTGTTCTATACTTTAGTGGTTTATTTTTAGGATAATGATGCATAGCTGAATAATCTGCACAAAACCTTATTTTGTCTGCATTACTACTTAAATAGTAGTGCCCGGAAATTTTAGTTTCTTCAGGAGAAAAATCTGGTCCAGGCAGTTTAACCGCTTTTTTTATAACCCTTTTTTTAGTAGAAAAATATGTGACAACATCAGCATCTCGTAAATATTTTGGTAGTTGAGTGCGACGACGATACTTACCCGCTAAAGGTCTATCCGCACTAACGACAGCTTTGGCTCCTTTTTGAGTTTTTCTCACCATTTTTATTTTTCTCATTCCAGAAGAGTCTGAAATTATATTGACATATTATTAAGGAAACATGAATTTTTGCTTTTTCGTGCTCCATAAAGACGAAATTAAGATTTTCATAAGTAAAATGCCGTAGAATTCGAAAAAATTATTTTTATATTACGAGTGAATTATGCCAAAAATTAACCTTTCTTTAGAAAATCAGGAATTTATTCTTAATGATATCATTGAGTCTCTTTATTCAGACACTACAACTCTTATAGTTATGGAAGACCTAAGAGATTACTATAATATTCTTGAATCAAAGGAACATAACTCGAAAGAAAAAATCAGGGCGGCAGAAAAAATTCAGCATATTCTTTCTGATATAAAAATTAAGCTTCATAGCTTACAGGGAAAATTATTAAATCCAGAGATAGTGTT
>JAJZUR010000159.1 GCA_021848375.1 Pseudomonadota bacterium
TTGCTTATATCAATTAAGTTAAACTGTAAGTCTTTCAAGTAGTCTTTTCAATAAAGGTGGAGGTAGCTTAATTTTACCGAAAAAATTAAGCACATTTTTATGGCAGTTTATTTATCCCTATCGATATACGTTTGCAGGGATGATTGTGGCTGTCTTACTTTATGCAGTTTTAACTTCGGTAAATCCCTATTTAATCAAGATAATGATTGATGAGGTTGTTGCCTATCGAGATATCAATCAAGGTTTACTTTCATTTATTTTAGTGCCAGCCATTTTATTGGTATTATTATATCAGGGGATGGATCTTACCTGGGCAATGTTTGATTTCTTTAAATTAAAAACCTTGCCAAAAGTCAGAGCCGATATTATCAATGCCATGTTTGCTTATTTACAACATCATTCATACAGCTATTTTCAAAAAAACTTTACTGGCACTATTTCAAATAAAATTGCCGATATGGCGCGCGGAACGGAATCTGTTTTGGCGCAACTGATTGATCCCTTATTTTCTCAACTGGTCGCATTGTTGATTGCAGTTGCTGCGATGTGTTATGTCAATGTGTGGTGTGGAATAGTGCTTTTAGTTTGGTCGATTGCATTTTTAGGCTTTACCTACCTATTTTATAAACGCACCTTAACCTATGCAGTGCTCTTTTCTGAAAGTAATAGCATCTGTATCGGTAAATTAGTTGATAGTATCACAAATATTGCAAGCACTAAATTATTTGCCCATACCCAGTTTGAAAAACAAATGTTGTGGCGTTACGTGGAAGATTCTAAAAATAAAGATCAAGCGCTACAATGGCACATATTTAAGATTAAGATTGTACAGGGAACATCTGTTACCCTTTTATTTGGTTTTATGGTGGGGATCCTTATTTACGCCAGAGAACGTAATCTGGTTACCGTTGGAGATTTTGCGTTTATCTTGTCTTTATCAATGTCTATTATGCAAGGCTTGTGGTATTTAGCAAGCCATTTTTTAACATTTTCGCAAGAACTTGGAATTTGTCAACAAGCGCTTTCTATTATTAACGTGCCGTATGAAATTGTGGATAAGCCGAATGCAGCAGAATTAAAAGTCACACGAGGACAAATTGTATTTGATAAGGTCACGTTTAATTACGAGAGAGGGAAGAATGTTTTTAAAGACAAATCCATAACCCTAAAAGGGGGACAGAAGGTTGGATTAGTCGGTTTTTCTGGCAGTGGAAAAACCACCTTTGCGAGTCTTATCTTACGTTTTTTTGAGATCAACAGCGGTCGAATTTTAATTGATGGACAGAATATTGCAGAAGTGACGCAAGATAGTTTACATCGCCAAATTGCGATGATTCCCCAAGATCCCATGTTGTTTCATCGCAGTCTCTTAGAAAATATTCGTTATGGAAAATTAGACGCAACGGATGCAGAAGTAATTGCAGCGGCCAAAAAAGCGCATTGCCATGAATTTATTGAGTTATTACCCGAAGGATATCATGCTTTAGTGGGAGAGCGGGGTTTGAAGCTTTCTGGTGGACAACGCCAACGAATTGCCATTGCGCGAGCCATCTTAAAAGATGCGCCAATCCTTATCTTAGATGAAGCCACTTCAGCGCTCGATTCCATTACCGAAGAAAAAATTCGCGAAGCTTTAAGATATCTCATGCAAAATCGAACCACCATTGTCATTGCACATCGATTATCAACGTTATCGGATATGGATAGGATCTTGGTTTTTGCCGGGGGACAAGTGGTTGAGGATGGCACCCATGAGGCGCTGTTGATGAAAGGCGGTCATTATGCTCAACTTTGGGAAATGCAAGCGGGGGGATTCTTACCAGAGGGCGGTGATATAGAAGATGAAGATCTTCCTGAAGAAGTCGAAGCTGTGTCATAATTTGCGATAGGTTTTATAACTAAATTTGAGGTATATGATGGCAGTACGAGTAGACGATATGCAGCTAAGCAATATTATTGAAAGCGCATTACAATCTACAGATCCGTTGATGAAAAAGACACTGGATCGAGAATGGAACATTCGAAAAAGAACCGCGGAAGAAACAACGCAGATCCTAGAAAAAACATCCGAGTATTTAGAAAAAGATAGTGATGCGGTGGACCTTGATCCGGAACAGTTTCAAATAAACATATTGCAACAAGCTGACGTCGATTTAGAATTGATTGGTCGTCTTAATACTGTATTAAAAGAATATACGTCAGGCGGCGCCAAATCATGTGAATTCCAACTGAAGTATAATAAAATAGAAGAAACCCTGAAAGGAGCAAAGATATTTTTAAAAGATCATTTTATTTCATTGTTTTATGACCAAATAATTCCAGAAGGCTATGCGTTTAAGACTTCTCAATCGGAAATTCCACATTTAGGCGTTAATCCTAACACAATTTATGGTTCTTCTAAAGCGACTTTTCTAAAAGGCGCTATTTTTGAAACACTCAACGTCCTCGGTAAAGATGTATCAACGATGGGTTTAATGGGTCAGGACAGAACGGGAAAATGGATGGATAATACGGCTTTAGCGCATTGGGTGCCTTTGC
>JAJZUR010000029.1 GCA_021848375.1 Pseudomonadota bacterium
CATGTTAGAATTATTCAGTAACACGAAAAAAGAAGTATTGGCATTGTTTGGATTTTATGATGAATTAGCTGCTGTATAAAATAAATTTTTTCAAAAATACTTATCTGGAATGCTATAGTATGTTTTTTAGTATGCTGGAATCAATGAAAGCAATGCAAGATAAGTTAATAATGGGTGAAGAAAAAATTAATGAACTTACTCAGCAACTGAAAAAAATGCAAACCGAATTGGAAAATTCTTTCCGTGACAATAAAGAAGAAAAATGCCAAAACCCCAAAAAAGAATCAAGAGTTTTGCAATTTTCTCAATCTTCGGGGAAGACTGATACAGCGAATATCGGGTTGAAAAGAACAACCAGCTGCCCTGCAATTTCAGCGCTGGCTCGCGGTAAAATTACAAGCAAAAAATAAGCGGGTTTTACACCCTCACCCGGTGCTTCGCCCCACTCTCTCCCGCTTGCGGGAGAGGGGAAAAAGTGGTTTTTACCTTTGGAAGAAAGGGAAAGCTATGTTAGCTTGATTTTAGACAAATTTTTTTAGTATTGAATAATGTGAAATCAACAAAGAAGAGGCAATAATATGCGGCGAGAGGTCGGTTTAGGATGACTGCGAACCACCCTTAAAACCGCTTCTGCCAATGCAGAACCTCCATCATACAAAGATGCATTAGAAACTTCCATGTCCATTAAATGCGCCATTAGCGTTTGATATTCATAAAGCAACTGCAAGGTGCCTTGACTTGCTTCTGCTTGATATGGCGTATAACAGGTCATCCATTCGCCGCGCGTTGCAATATCCTATATCGCTGCTGGAATATGGTGTTCATACGCCCCTACCCCGCAAAAATTTAATTCATTCGCATCTTGCTTGGCACGTTTTGCCATACTGCGCAACAAATCCATTTCGGTTATACTCGCTGGAATTTCGCTAAGATCACAATTTTGTAAGGCTATCGGTATTTCACCAAACAGTTCATCCATCGAATCCACACCAATGACAGCCAGCATTTCGGCAATATTTTGTGCGGTATGGGGAATAAAAGGCATTCTGATTTCCTTAATTAATCTTCATCTTCTTCCATATACTGACTATAAGCATCCGCATCTAACAGTTCACTTAACTCATCAGGATCAACCGGATCAATTCTAAATAACCAGCCATCACCATAGGGATCGGAATTTACTAAGCTCGGAGATTCCTCTAAATCTTCATTCACTTCCATAATTTTTCCAGAAACTGGACTATACACATCAGAGGCGGCTTTCACCGATTCAATCACACACACTTCATCCGATGAATTTACTTTAGCGCCAACATCCGGTAAATCGGCGAATACCAATTCTCCCAATTGTGATTGCGCATGATCAGTGATCCCAACCACGAATGATCCGTCATCTTCGACTCTAACCCATTCATGCGTTTGCGTATAACGCAACTCAGATGGCACTTTACTCATTTTTTATCTCCTGTTACAAACGGTAATTTCACGATCTGTGCAGGATAATGTGTACCCCGAATATCCACCTCACAGTTTGCTAGATGATTATCCACATTTAAAGCGAGTCTGGCAAAAGCAATCGATGTTTTTAACGTGGGAGAAAAGGTACCGCTGGTTATTTCTCCTAACCTCTCATGGTTTGCATAAACCATCTGATGGCGTCTTAATACCCCTTTTCCCAATAACTTAATCCCCACCAAGTGTTGAGTGATCCCTTGTTCTTTTTGGCTTTCCAATGCCGATCGCCCAATAAATTGCCGAGAAGCGGGTTCAAAAGCAACCGTCCCAGCAAGATTCGAAACCAAGGGCGTTACCGTCTCGTCCATGTCTTGGCCATATAAATTAAACCCTGCCTCTAACCTTAACGTATCTCTTGCGCCAAGGCCAATCGGGGCAATTCCTGCATTTTTACATTCGTTCCAAATGGTTGCCGCCTCGCTCGCCGGCAAAATGACTTCAATGCCATCTTCTCCGGTATAACCGGTGCTTGCGATAAAATAAGAGCCTTGCTGTAGCACTTGAAAATGTTTAAGGAACTGCAATCCTGGCGCTAACCAAGGCAAAACTCTCGCCACTTTTTCCTTTGCCGTTGGCCCTTGGATGGCAAGCATTGCCAATCCAGTTTGATGATTTATTGCTACGGAATAATCCCCTGCACATTTTTTAAGCCATGCTAGATCTTTCTCGGTTGTAGATGCATTGACAATTAATCGGTAGTGGGAGGGCGAAAGATAATAAACAATGAGATCGTCAATTACCCCCCCAGCTTCATTCAACATACAGCTATAAAGCGCTCGCCCCGAGGTTTTCAATTTATCAATGTTATTCGCTAAGACGAGCCGTAATAAGGCCGCCGCTGCTTCCCCTTCGATATCAATCACACCCATATGCGAGACATCAAACATACCTGCATCTTGGCGCACTTTGCGATGTTCGTCGATTTGCGAACCATAATGAAGCGGCATTTCCCACTCAGCAAAATTTACCATTAATGCCCCCTCTCTGAGGTGTTGTTCAAATAAGGGGGTTCTTTTCAGCATGCATGCCTCTCATTAAAGTGAAGGCTTTCATTATATGCCAGAGACTGTTTATCTTTGCAATACCCAAGGGTATGATGAGGAAGGGGGTTAAATTCCCATGGCTTCCAGAATGATCCTTTTTTTAAGAAATTTTGCATTATTCATAAAATTTAAACCCATACTTCGTGCTCCAATGGCAGCTGTTGAATCGGTTTTAAATAGTATATTAAAGAATTCCATGGCTAATTTCATCATGGTGACATGTCCCTTCGTTGCCCGTTCATATTTTCGCAAAATAAGTGGATGCCCAATATCAATTTGCTTATCACGCGCCTCCTCTAGAATCTCTGTAAGTTTTTTGACATCCCAAAGTCCCAAATTTACCCCTTGACCCGCCAAGGGATGAATCACATGCGCCGCATCACCAATTAAAACCACACGATCATCTATTGTGCGCTTTGCTTGCAAGCCCTCAAGTTTAAAACTTTTTCGATCCATTACTGTCAGAACGCTTCCCAATTGCGCATCAAAATGTTGCGTTAAGGTTTTGCAAAATGCCGCATCCTCTAGCGCCAAAAGTATCTGCGCCTTTTCAGGTGTTGTTGTCCACACAATAGAGCTGGTATTGGGTTTTGCAAGCGGTAAAAACGCTAAAGGGCCTTCAGGTAAAAAACGCTGGTAAGCTGTTGCAGCATGAGGTAATTCAGTGGTAACCGTTGCAACCAATGCAGCTTGCTGATAATCTCGTCGATGAGTTTCTATCTTTAGGCTTTCTCGTAACCAAGAATGACCACCATCAGCGCCTATTAACAAATTCCCCTGAATTACCGTGTTATTTTCTAAGATCAAAAGAATGTTTTCATCTCGTGTTTCAACCGCTATTGGGGGGGAGTTTACGTATAAAGTTATGTTGGAATTTTCTTCTGCCGCTTGCCACAACGCTTTTAACATGACGTGATTTTCGATAATATGCCCAAGATCTGGCTCTGCCACTTCGGCAGCATCAAACATGATTTCGCCATATCCTAAAGCATCCCACACTCGCATTCGCTGATAGGGGCTTACCCGATCATCCACCATTTTTTTCCACAGATTTACGCTTTGAAATAGTCGCTCTGAGCCTCTTGAAATTGCACTGCACCGAAAATCAAACCTTGATTTATCCCATTCCAAAGTTGGCTTTTGGCGCTCAATCAACGCAACGGAAAATCCTTTGCTTGCCAACACATTGACAGCGGTTAAACCTACCAGCCCACCGCCCTGAATGATCATATCAAATCTTTTCATTTATTCACCTTAATCATCCCGCTATCACCCCTATTGAGATCAGCTAAATTATCTACTATGATAGCTTTTTTCTCCTAAAAGATCTTCAGGTTGTTGCAGATGATGTCGCCACTTTTTTTGACTGTGCTCATTATTGAATTACTCGCGGGCGCTGAAATCGATCTTTTTATTCCCAGTTTCCCAGATTTACAACGGGTTTTTAATTTATCGCCCTTTATGGTGCAATTAACGATTAGCGCCAATTTTATTCCCTATTGTATTGGCTCATTATTTGCTGGCACGCTGGGGGATCGCTTTAACCGCCGGCACGTGATGCTTGGCAGTCTCATTATCTTTGTGATTGGCAGTATAATTTGTGCGTTTGCCGCAAATTTTCCAATGTTACTGCTCGGCAGATTCCTTCAAGGATTAGGCATGTCGGGACCCGCAATATTGTCATTTGTGGTCATTGCTGATCAATATCCTTTAGAAAAACAACCTGCTATGTTAGGTCTATTAAACGGAATCACCTCCTTAGCTATGTCCATTGCCCCCGTTATTGGGAGTTATGTGAACTTATATTTTAATTGGCGAGCGAATTTTGTTGTATTGTTAACGATTGGGATCCTTGCCCTCATTGCCGGAACATTCTATATCCCACACAAACACGGAGACTCGTCTATCTCATTGTCTCTAAAAGCCTATAAACCCCTTATTACCTCTAAAAAATTAATGACATTTGTCATTGGGATCTGTTTAACTGCCGTACCGTATTGGACATTTATCGGGATGGCACCCATTTTGTATATGGAAGGAATGAATGTAGAGCTAAAATATTTTGGTTTTTATCAAGGTACTTTGGCTGGCGCTTTTTCCCTAATAAGTCTTCTTAGCGCAAAATTATCAAATTGGTTTGGTCTTAGAAATTGCTTATATTATTCTATCTTGTTATATATTTTTAGCACCCTAGCTTTAGGTTTTATCACCGCACTGAATGTTCAAGATCCCTTAATCATTACGGGTGTTGTAACAATATATTCTATCGCCGTCGTCTTCCCCATCAATATTTTATATCCTATCTCGCTTGAAGTTGTTGTCAATTCTAAAGCCAGATCAGCTGCGCTGATCAATTGCGTAAGATTGCTTTCAACCGCAGCGATGCTCCAACTGATTAGCTATGTTTACGCCGGAAATTTTATACCACTTGGCATCGCGATGTTCTTCATGTCCGCTTTTAGTTTATTGTTCGTGTGGAAGATCTTCCAGAAAGGTTGGGCGCATATTGAGGTACAGGAACAAATTTCCGCTTAGTTTGTATTTCATGAACAACAGCTTCAGTTTTTTCCCTTGTATGTACTCAATGGCCTCTTCCATTGCTCTGATTAATTGATCTCCAATATTCTTTCGCTTCATGTTGCCCCCCGAATATTTTTCAGTATTAAAACATGTCTGGTTTTAAATTATCAATCCGTTAAATATCGGATTTTAAAAAGCCTTCGACAGTGCTATTCCTTCTCCCCAACAAGTTGGGGAGAAGGTGCCCGTAGGGCGGATGAGGGGGAAAAAGAAAATGTGGAGGCCCAATATGAAAGAATTTGCCAGAATTTTAAGAAAAAGTCAAACCAACACGGAACGTGCTCTATGGTTTCATTTAAAAAAGCGTGGATTTTATAGATATAAATTTCGTCGGCAGCATGTTATTGGCCCTTATATCGTCGACTTTATTTGTTTAAATAAGGGGCTTATTATAGAAATTGACGGCAGCCACCACTTAAATAACCAAGAATATGATGAAGATCGTACTCTCTTTTTAAATTCTCAGGGATATCGAGTCTTGCGTTTTTGGAATCAACAAATAGTATCTGAACTTCATAATGTTTTACGTACCATCTATATTGCCTTAAACTCCCCTCATCCCGCCCTACGGGCACCTTCTCCCCAACAAGTTGGGGAGAAGGAATAGCACTGTCGAAGGCTTTCCAAAATTCATTACCTCTCATCCCCCCTAACAATCAGAATGCGTCACACTGACTTTCGTTAGAAATTTGTTTTCCTTATCCCTGTACATATAATTAATTGTCAGTCCGCGATCTAATAAGACTTTATTATCCTTATCCGAGCAGATGGTTGTTTTGATTTTGGGTGCTTCTGTATTATTAAATGCATTTAAATCAAAACCCATCGCCAATCAATTAGGAAACCGGTAATTATAATAGAGATTATCCCCTTGTAAGCCGATATAATCTAATTGCGTGTCTTTATCCACCATCTTCGGTAAACTTTGATTTAAGAAGTTTATTTTTTGGAGTAAAACCAAATTTTGTGGTTTTCGGTATTGATAACCATTAATAACAAATTTTAGAATGAGACTAGCAATTAATGCGACTGCAACTAATTTTGCGAGTACCGCCCATATTTTTAATCCAGTATAATGTTTTGCGCTATTCCACAACGCAATAGAAATAAAGAGTTGATAAACAATTAGAAAATAAGCTAGCCCAACAATAAATGCATCGACATTTACATGCAATGACAATGCCGAGTAATTAAAAAGTATAACAGAGTTGAGAATGCCCAATAATACCCAAGCCGCAACCCCAAATCCCCAATAAGTATAAACTAGAGGCACCTCGCCTTTTAATAACCTTACCAATAATTGCATAAACTTTCTCCTTCGTTTATAGGATAGATGATATTTACCCTAACGCTACCCCACGACACAACTTCGGGAGCCCATATAGATTACCTAAACCCCATTGGGTAATAAAATGCTTAAAAGGCGGCAACCATTCTGTCGCCGTTATCCCAAACCATTGCCAAATAGAAGGTTCTGCTAAACGCATCGATAACTGCCGAATCGATTGGTGATCTTCCTTGCGTTTATCTGCGTACCCGCGCAATAAATCATAAGCACCTAAATCTTGGTTATTGTGACGTGCGGACACTAACATTTCCGCTAACAGTGCGGCGTCGCGTAAACCTAAATTAAAGCCTTGTGCCGCAATGGGGTGCAAAGTATTTGCGGCATTACCGATCAAAACCAAACGATCGCCATAGAGTGTCTCTGCAGCAATGGTTCGCAGCGGAAAAATCACCCTTTTGCTAGACTGCCTGAAGCGTCCCAAGCGATGACCAAAACATTCTTGGATATGGTTAAGGTAATCTGTTTCTGAGAGTGCATTTATTCGTTCAACTTCCGTATTGGGCACGACCCAAACACATTTTACTTGATGCATTTTTTGACCGAACGGTAATATTGCAATGGAGCCATTCCGGGTAAACCGTTCATAAGCCACATATTGATGAAACTGCTGACATTCTACGTTACTGACAAAAGCGGTTTGTTGATGATCAACCACCTTTATCCCAATGCCTTGATGTTTTCTCAAAAGAGAGTCTGCGCCATCGGCTGCAACTAATAAAGAAGTGGTAAATTTTTTTTGAGATTCAAAAGTGATTTCCCAAGTCAGTCCCTTTTTTTCTAAGTGGCTTATTTGTTGGGGTCTTTCGATGGTAATATTTTTAATCCGCATAACCTTTTGATTCAATATCATATTTAAATCGTCTGCATTGACCACATATCCCATCGCAGATAGACCTTTATCTTTTGCTTTAATACTGGATCTTCCACAATACCCTTGTTTTGTGGTTTGAACCTCCATAATTTCTGCAGCATCCAAAACCAATTCCGGCCATATCTTTAGCATTTTAAAACATTTGACACTTGGATTGGTTAAGCACAATGCTCTGGCATCCAAGTTTTTAGCGAGATTTGTTTGCAAAGGCAACTTATCGATTAAAAGAATTTTGATGTTTTGGTCTTGTAGGGCACAGGCTAATGTCGCGCCAACCAAACCGCATCCCACAATGGTGATATCAAAATCTATAGGCTGTGTTTTATGCATGATTCAAATTGGTATTCATCAAATTTTCTATTTCTGCAATGGTTTTTGGCACATCACTTGATAATACCTGATGACCCGTTGCCGTCACCAGTACATCATCTTCGATCCGAATCCCAATCCCCCACCATCGTTTATCAACGTTAGGATCATTTGGCGAAATATATATTCCAGGCTCAACCGTTAATACCATCCCCGCTGTTAAAGTCCGAGAGTCATCCTTCACTTTATATCCACCTGCATCATGCACATCCAAGCCAAGCCAATGTCCACTGTTATGCATATAGAATTTTTTATAGGTTTTTTCACGAATTACAGTCTCCTTGTCACCCTTTAATATGCCTAACTCTAGCAAACCACGCACGATAATATTCACCACAATTTCTTGCAATTTATCCCAGCGCGTTCCAGGGCGCACCGCCTCGATCGCTGCTAATTGTGCCGTTAAAACCAGTTCATATAATTTTTTTTGATCTGGTGTGAATTTACCACCCACTGGAAAAGTTCGGGTAATATCCGCCGCATAATATTGATATTCTGCAGCCGCATCAATTAATACCAAGTCTCCCGCTTTTAAAGGTTGATCATTTGCGTTGTAGTGCAATGTACAAGCATTAACGCCGCCTCCAACAATTGAATTGTATGCTAAGGTACGACAACCGGCTTTAAAACATTCATACAGAAATAAACCTTCCAAATCATATTCCATTGTATTGGGCTGACAGGCTTTCATTAATGCAACATGCGCTGTAGCAGATATTTTAGCGGCTTTACGCATTAATTCAATTTCAGCCGGGCTTTTTATTAAACGCGCTTCGTGAATGAAGGGCAACAAATCGACAAAAATAGCTGAAAGTTCCGAATTTTCTTTAATTTTTCCTTTGGGTTGCGCTGCCAGATACCAATCTTCAATGCGTTTTTCAAATAGCGCATTATGACCTAAAGGACAAAATATCTTTTGACTCCTTTTGATAAGTTCTGGTATAAAAAGATCGGCATCGGTGATTGCATAGGCTTTATCTGCACCATATTCCGCTTTAGCCTCTTCAAGGCCGGCTTTTTTGCCAACCCAGCGTTCTTCTTCCACATGGCGTGGATGACAAAATAAAATCATTTCCATTTCATTAGGTTGCAACTTTAACAGCACTAAGATCGCATCGGGTTCACAAAATCCCGTTAAATAATAAAAATCACTCTCTTGGCGAAACGGAAATTCAGCATCATGATTGCGAAACTTTCGCGGGGCACCCCATAAAATAGCCATACTTCCCAGGGGAAGCTTTTCTGCAAGCAGCTGCCTGCGCTGCTTAAATTCTTTGGCCGAGATACCTATTGCCATCATCTCTTGCTCCTCACATAAGCAATTAAACTTGCTTAAAATTATATCTAATTTACCTTCGCCCCTATTATCTAATTGACCCGCCTTTAAAGTCACTCTATTCTAATAAAAGCATAGTCTCTGTGAGAGTAAAAAGGTGAGTAACTCAAAAGCCATTTCCGTTAAAATCTTAAATAAAGAATTCCAAGTTAATTGCCCAGCAGGATCTGAAGAGCAATTGTTCGCCGCAGCACACCATTTAGATCAAAAAATGCGGGAAATTCGTAAAACAGGACGAGTAATCGGCGGTGAACGCACCGCCATTATGGCTGCTCTCAATATTGCCCATGAATTATTGATATTCCAGGAACAAAAACAGGCTTATGTCCAATCTGTCTCCCTTCAAATCGAGCGGTTACAGGACAAAATAGATGATGCTCTGATGGAAGAAGCTTCCCCACAAGATGATCTTGAAGTGATATAATGCTTTTGTGGCGTCTTTCTCGAAGGTTTGCCAGTATAGCCTAACTTCTTGAGCCGATATTTAACTGATCGGGGACCAAATTCACTGTCGTTGTTGTGCAAGTCTACCTTGAGTAGAACGCCTGATTCGGCAGCACAGGTTCCCACTTGAACCATAGGGTTCAAGAGATCTGCTATACAGCGACATTTTTGAGGACGTCACAATCGTTATGGAAGATAATCCGAGTCTTAAACAACACTTACGGCAAACGCTTCGGCTACATAGAGTACAATTATCCCCTGAAAAAAAAGAAATCAGTTCACAATCCTTATTGTCCATCATCAATAAAATCCCACAATATTTAGAAGGCCAATATTTTGCCGCATACTGGCCGCATGGCGGCGAAATCAGCCCCATTCCAATATTGCTACAAGCCCATGCACAAGGAAAAACCTGTTATCTCCCAAAGTTAGAAATGGAGCCCACCCCTAAACTGACATTTATAGAATATGAACCGGATGATCCTCTGCTTCCGAATCGATATGGCATCTTCGAGCCTCAATTAGAAGATCGGCCCTCCATTGCAGCGGCTGATCTTGACATTGTCCTAACACCCCTCGTTGCGTTCGACGAAACTGGACATCGCCTTGGCATGGGCGTTGGCTATTACGATCGCACCTTTTCCTTTCTTCTCGATAATCAAAGACCGTCAAAACCTTTTTTGCTGGGTCTTGCCTATGACTGGCAATGCGTCGACAATCTGCCAAAAGATTCTTGGGATATACCGCTTAATGGTATAGTAACTGACAAGCGCTACATTGCGATTGCGACCTAAGGAAGTCTTGTGAATTATTGGTTAATGAAATCAGAGCCCAATACCTATGGCATTGATAAACTGTATGCTGCACTCAAGAAAACAGATCATTGGGAAGGGGTGCGCAATTACCAAGCCAGAAACTTTATGCGCGATCAAATGAAACGTGGTGACAAAGCTTTTTTTTACCATTCTAATTGCGATCTTCCAAGCATTGTCGGCACCATGGAGATCGTGCAAGAAAGTCATGCTGATTTTACAGCCTGGGATCTAAATTCCAAATACTATGATCCTAAAAGCTCACCCGAAAATCCCCGCTGGTTTATGGTAAAAGTGCGACTCCTCGAGAAATGGAAACACCCTATTGCTCTACACACTTTAAAACAATATCGCGAACTGCAAAACATGATTTTACTGAAACCGGGTAATCGCTTGTCAGTAATGCCGATTACCGCTACCGAATGGGATTTTATCAACAAATTGCAGCTGAAACCCACATAAGGAATACAGCAATGGATCAAGAAAACTTAAAAAAAATTGCCGCAAAAGCAGCGCTCGATTTTATTGAAGAGGGAGCCATCGTCGGCGTTGGTACAGGCAGTACGGTCAAGTATTTTATTGAATATTTGGAAACTATCAAACATAAAATAGAGGGAGCAGTTGCGAGTTCCATAGAGACAGAACAGCACTTAAAAGCACTTAATATCCCGGTTTTTGATTTAAATACCGTTGTAGAATTAAAGATCTATGTCGATGGCGCCGATGCTTATAATCCTTATGGCCAATTGGTAAAAGGCGGCGGCGGGGCTTTAACCCGTGAAAAAATACTCGCCGCAGCAAGCGAGCAATTTATTTGTATCGCAGATGAAACCAAAGCCGTCACCGTGTTCGGCGAATTTCCAATCCCCATCGAGGTGATCCCCATGGCGCGCAGTTTTGTTGCGCGTGAGATTGTAAAATTAGAGGGCGATCCAGTTTATCGTGCGCATTTTACAACCGACAATGACAACATTATTTTAGACGTACACAACTGGGTGATCTCTGAACCCATAAAACTTGAACGTACTTTAAATAATATTCCAGGCGTTGTGTGTAACGGTCTTTTTGCAGACAGGACGGCAGATAAAGTGTTGGTGGGAACAAAGGGGGGAATTAAGATAATACAAAAGGCGCAGGCAAACTAAACGATTTACAATAAATGCCTTTGACTTATCTTGTATATACACCCTATTTATACAGTTTTTTCTTTACTTTATGCCCTTCATCCTGTATCATGGGCAAAAATTAAGTTAGAAAGCAAGTGTTTATCACTTAACCATAATTTAACAATTTAGCAAAGCTTAAAACAGGCTTGTATACTTTAATTTATATAAAAGAGAAGGGGACTGACGATGTCACAAACCATTGCTGCTTCTAAACCTGCCGAATTTGGGAAATGGCGGTCATTTTTTTGGCCGGTGCATCAATATGAGCTTAAAAAATTGCTCCCCATGTTCTTAATGTTCTTTTTTATTTCTTTTGTGTACAGCTTACTGCGCAACACCAAAGATGCCCTATTAGTTACCGCCCCTGGCTCCAGCGCTGAAGCGTTGGTCTTCTTAAAAGTTGGGGGTGTTGTACCTGCCGCCATTATCTTTATGTTGGCTTACGCCAAATTGAGCAATCTTTTAAGCAAAGAAAAATTATTTTATGTGACAGTTTCCGTTTTCGTAGCCTTCTTTATGTTATTTGCTTTTGTTCTTTATCCGGCAAAAGAATTTTTACATCCAACCGAACTTGCCGATAAATTACAAGCGAGTTTGCCTGCCGGTTTTGCTGGATTAATCGCCACTTTTCGGAATTGGACTTATTCACTGTTTTACATCTTTGCAGAGCTTTGGGGTAGTTTTATTTTATCCCTCTTATTCTGGGGATTTGCCAATGATACAACCAAGGTTACGGAAGCCAAACGTTTCTATGCTTTATTTGGTTTGGGCGCAAATTTGGCGCTCATGGCAGCGGGCCCTGTGGCAAAATTAATTACGCGCTTTGATGAAGGCCCCGAATTCATCGGCGGCGATCCATGGCAAACACCTTTAAACTATTTAATGGGGATTTCCATTGTATCTTCTCTTTGTGTGATGGGGATCTATCGCTGGATCAACAAAAATGTACTAACTGATCCAAAATTTTATGATCAAACCGAACAGGTTCGCGTGAAAAAAGAAAAGCCCAAAATGTCTTTAAAAGACAGCTTTATATTCTTAGCCAAATCTCGCTATGTGCTTTGTATTGCCATTTTGGTTTTAACCTATAACATTTCTATCAATTTGTTAGAAATTACTTGGAAAAGTCAATTGAAATTATTATATCCAGGCCGCTCTGAATATCTGGATTTCATGGGCACTTATTCCACCATTTTGGGTGCTACCACCATCTTAATGATGTTATTTGTTTCTAGTAATGTATTGCGACGTTTTGGGTGGGGAGTTGCTGCTTATATTACGCCGGTGGTGTTATTAATCACGGGGGTTGGCTTCTTTACCTTCATTATCTTTAAAGAGCCGTTAGCGCCGTTATTAGTAACTTGGGGAGTATCACCGCTTGTGATCGCAGTACTCTTTGGAACCATCCAAAACATCATGAGTAAAGCCTCAAAATATTCCCTCTTTGATCCCACCAAAGAGATGGCTTACATTCCCTTGGATCAAGAATCAAAAGTAAAGGGTAAAGCAGCCATTGATACGGTGGGTGCTCGATTGGGTAAAGCGGGCGGTTCGAGCATCCAATTAGGACTTATCACCGTTTTTGGCTCGCTTGCGGCCGTTACACCGCACATTGCCGTCATTATGCTCATCATTATTGGGGCATGGTTATGGGGTGTGCGCCAATTAGACGTTCTTGAGTTTAGAAAAATCGAAAATAAAAAATAAATCACCTGACTTACTTTAATTAAAGGGGGGGTTACACGCCCCTTTTGGTAACATAACCCTTAGTTAACAACACATTTCATTTGTATTCATAATTTATCGTTTTTAGAGGGGTGCTTTATGAAAAAAACACTTCATAAAATTGGCAAACAAGTGCAGTACCCAAAATAAAGCAGCTCGGCATGTTGATTTATCTTCTTACAGAGAACGGATAAAAGAGATCCAATCATTCGCTGAAACTGTTGGCAAAAACCAGATAGCCGTTACCGTTTCTACAATAGAAGGGGACATTAATTAAAATCAAACTATCTTAGACAAAAGTACTATGACAACTTCCAGTTCTCAATTAATGGATGCACAAAAGGCGTTAAATGGCGTCATAGATTTATTAACACAAGTAAAACAAGCCCAACTTGATATTAATCAATGGACAAGTAATATACAAAATCAAGTCGCGTATGTTCATCAGCTTTCGAAAAATTCTGAATTACTTAGTCTCCCCTGAAAAATCCCCTTATATGTAAAAGTTTGAACAAGATCTGACACTCCGGTAAAATTGCATCATTCAGTCATGAGTGATGTTGGTCAAACTTAAAGGAGTGTCAAAGATGAATTTAGCACAAAAGGTAATTAAACCAAAACTAGG
>JAJZUR010000030.1 GCA_021848375.1 Pseudomonadota bacterium
ACAAAAATTCTGCTATTATAAGGGCATTTTAGATTACTAAGGCAATTAGAATGTTAGTTGATAAACAAAAAATTATAGCGCAGGGTCTTTCCGTATTAGAGATCGAAGCAAAAACAATTAGTGAGCTTACTCATAAAATAGGTGACACTTTTTATGAAATTTGCCAAGCATTTCTACAATGCGAAGGTCGCGTAGTACTAACTGGTATGGGGAAATCGGGACATATCGGCAAAAAAATCGCAGCGACCCTTGCAAGCACAGGAACCCCCTCCTTTTTTCTGCATCCTGCTGAAGCCTCCCATGGCGATTTAGGCATGCTCACCGCAAAAGATGTGCTTTTTCTGCTTTCCAATTCTGGGGAAACCACTGAAATTTTAACCATACTTCCCTTAATTAAGCGCTTAGGTATTCCAATTTGTGCGCTAACGGGCGCACCTCATTCCACGTTAGCGCAGGCCTCCGATCACCATTTAGACATTAGTGTTCGCAAAGAGGCCTGCCCCCTCGGTCTTGCGCCAACGGCGAGTACCACTGCAATGCTTGCCATGGGCGATGCGATTGCGCTTGCTGTTTTAGAAGCGCGCGGATTTACCGTCGAAGATTTTGCAAAATCACACCCGGGGGGAAAACTGGGTCGTCGCTTACTACTAAAAATTGAAGAAGTGATGCAAACAGATGCTGCAATCCCTCGCGTCACCGAAGAGGTATTACTGTTGGACGCCTTAGTTGAAATGTCGGAAAAACGGCTTGGCTTTACCACGATTGTGGCAAAAGATGATCCACACTCTATTGTTGGGATCTTTACGGATGGAGATCTAAGACGTGCGCTCAGTCAAAATATTGATGTTCACCAAACTCCTATTAATACGATTATGATACGAAACTTTACTTCAATTGCACAAAATAGATTAGCGACTGAAGCCGTTGCGATCATGGAAAAGCTTAAGATATTAGCGCTCCCGGTTATCAATACGGAAGGAAAATTAGTCGGTGCTTTAAATATGCATGATCTCTTCAAAGCAGGTGTGGTGTGAAAAATAACGCGATTCTTATCCTCTTTGCCATCTTAAGCCTTTCTTTATTATATTTCATTCAATCGGAAGATGGTTCGCGTGAACCTCTGCATTTAAAAATGAATCTTCCACCACAAGAATATATGGCAAATGCTTATCTCACTAGTTTTGAAGAAAACGGTAACCTGAAAGAAGAGATCACGGCAAATCGATGGGCTTATCTGTCAGAGGCAAAAATTTCTACGCTGAGTATCCCACACCTCATTATTTACAAACCGGATGGAACCATCTGGTTTATAGACGCAAAAAAAGGGACTTTAAAACAACCGTCCTTAGGCACCATCGAACAAATAGAATTACAAGAAAATGTGGTCATTGAACGACCAGGAACAACGACGATTGTTCCGCTTAAACTAAAAACCGAGAAAATGAGTTACCAACCTAAAAAACAATATGCCGAGAGCGCCGAACCTGTAGTCATGACAAAGCCGGGTTTAAAAATCACAGGAACCGGCTTACGCGCATTTTTAGAACGTGATAAAGTGGAACTCCTACACAATGTTAAAACATTTTACCTCGTTCAGTAGGCTTGGTTTGCTTTGGTTTGCGTTTATTCCCAATCCACTTTTTTCGTTGCCTCCATCAAATCAGGATGAGACAATGCCCCTTGAAATTCAATCTGATTCCGTTACCTTTGACGAGCAAAAAGGCAGTGCAACCTATGTCGGACATGTGGTGACAACACAGGGAAGTCGACAGTTAACTTCTGATACTCTCGTTATTTTTCGGGATAATCACGGTAAGGTTGAGTGGTTGTACGCAACTGGTCATCCAGCACTGTTTCATGCCAAACCCGACCCAACCAAACCCATGACGAGTGGTCAAGCAAACATCATAAAATTTTTTCCAAAACTTGATAAAGTTATTTTATTAAAAGAAGCAACTCTTATTCAAAATGAACAATCGATTCAAGGCGATAATCTCATTTATTCACCTTCCAACCATTTATTATCGGCAGAACCAGTCCCTGGAAAGAAAACCACCGTTATTCTGCCTCCCAAAACCAATTCCCCTTCACTGCAATAAAGGAAAGCACGAACAATGAACCATCTCGCTGTCTCAACCATTTCTAAAACTTATCAAGCGCGTCTCGCGGTGGATGCCGTTTCGCTAACCATTAACAGCGGAGAAATCGTTGGCCTGCTTGGCCCCAATGGTGCAGGAAAAACCTCCTGTTTTTATATGATGCTGGGACTCATTCATCCCGATTCAGGAAAAATTCTATTAGATAATGTCGACATAACCAATTTCCCCGTCCATACACGTGCAGAATTAGGTATTGGTTATTTACCACAAGAAGCTTCTGTTTTTAGAAAATTGACCGTCTCTGATAACATCATGGCTATCTTAGAAACCAGAAAAGAACTCAGCGCTTTAGACCGAGAAACGCTATTAGAAAATTTACTCTTTGAATTTCGCATTGCACATATTCGAGATACCTTAGGCTTAAGTCTTTCGGGCGGAGAACGCCGCCGAGTCGAAATTGCAAGGGCTGTTGCAAGAAAACCAAAGTTTATGTTATGGGATGAACCATTTGCAGGGGTTGATCCAATTTCGATTATCGACATTAAACAAATTGCCAATCACTTAAGCCAACGCGGGATTGGGGTATTAATGACCGATCACAACGTGAGAGACACCCTAGATATTTGTCACCGAGCCTATATCGTGAACAACGGGCAGGTCATCGCAGAAGGTAATTCCGAACATATTTTGACTCACCCTGAAGTCCGCAAAGTGTATTTAGGCGATGAGTTTAAATTCTAAAGTAATCATTTAGCGTTGGTCACAGCATTACAATCTCACTTTCTTTCTTAATGGTCACACTTTCACTATAGTTATCCTATGAGATCTGTATTAAGCCTTAAGCTTTCCCAACAATTGAGTATGACCCCACAACTGCAACAAGCCATTCGCTTATTGCAGCTCTCTTCGGTTGAATTAGAACTTGAAATTCGCAATGCCTTAGAAATGAATCCATTGCTAGAGCAAATAGAGACAAATGCGTCCACTGAAGAATTAGAAGATCTACAACAGAAAATCCCAGAACTTCGCTTTGATAGAATTTTTACTGTTTCAGAACAAAATTTAGATCCCCTGCGCCATAAATGTACAGAAACCACCCTGCGACAACATTTATTATGGCAAATGGAAATGGCACATCTCAAAGAACACGAGATCCTCATTGCCACTGCCTTAATTGACGCAATATCAGACGAAGGTTATTTATTGTGTCCTTTAAGCGAAATCCAACAAAGTATCGATTTTAACATCGATATCGCTGAAATTAAAACTGTTTTGTCCCGCATTCAACAATTTGATCCCATTGGGGTCGGCGCTCAGGATTTAGCCGAATGTTTAATACTACAACTTAACGCCTTACCAAGTACCCAACCGTGGATAACGGAAGCTAAAAAACTGGTATTAAACCACTTACCATTACTCGGTAAAAAAGACTATGGGGCACTACAAGCAGCGCTTGGTCTTGATGTAATATCCCTGAAGGCTGTCATCAAATTATTAACTTCTCTCAACCCAAGACCTGGAAATGCAATTGCTTCAAAAAAAAGTGAATATCTTATTCCCGATGTCATTGCCTATAAAAAAAATGATCGTTTAATCATTGAATTAAACAAGGAATGTCTTCCAGCTCTGCAGCTGCATTCTCATTATGCAACCATCATCAAGAATAAATCGGCCCAGGGTAGTCAGCATTTTAAAGAACAACTGAAAGAGGCCAAATGGTTCTTAAAAGGGCTTAAGACCCGACATGAGACCTTATTAAAAGTCGCTCGCGCTATTATGGAACAACAAAGGGAATTTTTAGAGGGCGGAGACGAATGGATGAATCCCCTTAATTTACAAGACATCGCTTCGAAAGTCGGATTACATGAATCTACCGTGTCCCGTATTACCACACAAAAATATATCCTGACCCCACGGGGGATCTTTGAATTAAAGCACTTTTTTTCAAGTGCACTGCCCTCCCTCCAGGGAAAACGGGCCTCTAGCACTGCCATCCGTGCCTTAATAAAGAAATTGGTAGCCGAAGAGCCTAGCCAAAGCCCCTTTAGTGATGATAAAATTACTAAATTACTGTTAGAAAGGGGAATTAGTGTCGCTCGACGCACGGTCACTAAATACCGTGAAGCAATGCAGATCCCATCTTCCACAGAAAGGAAGAATCCAAGTTTCAACTGAAATAGGAGTTCACCAATGGCAAACCAAAATTCACCCATGTCAATTCAAATCACTGCTCGGCATGATCTCACCCTTACGCCAGGGTTGACGGATCACGTACATGATAAATTCAAGAAGCTTGAAAATCATTTTTCACAAATTATAAACACGCACGTTACTTTAAGCGTGGATAAAAAATTTCAGCAAATGGCCAAAGCCAATATGAACTTAGCAGGCGGTGGAACGATTGTCGCGAGTTGTACCACAGAAGATATGTATAAAAGTATTGATCTCCTGATCGATGACTTAGACAAACAGATTATAAAATATAAAGAAAAGCTTAAGCACGAATAAAAATGCTAGGAAAGCGTTATTCATGAGATTGGTGATCATCAGCGGACGCTCTGGCTCCGGCAAAACCATTGCCCTACATGCGCTAGAAGATCTAGGTTTTTATTGTATTGATAATTTACCTTTTTCTTTTTTGCCTGAACTTGAAAATCAAGTTGGCGGATTACATCCCAGTGTTGCCGTCAGTATTGATACCCGCAATAGCCCAACCAATCCACTTCATTTTAAAAATGTCGTTGCCGATATCAATAAAAAGAAAAAAAAATGTGAAATTTTCTACCTTGATGCAAATGAAAATACCCTTCTAAAACGCTTTAGCGAAACTCGACGTAAACATCCGCTGACCACGCAATCGGTATCCCTCAGAGAAGCCATTCAAAAAGAGCATGATATTTTAACGCCTATTGCAAATCTTGCCGATTTGACTATTGATACTAGCCTGCTCACCCGTCAAGAATTATATCATTTAATTCGGGATCGCATTGCGCATCCTGAAGAAGGCAAAATACAATTATTGTTACAATCCTTTGGATTTAAGCACGGTCTGCCTCCCAACGCAGATTTTATTTTTGATGTCCGCTGTTTGCCAAATCCCTATTGGCAACCTGGATTACAAGTGTTATCGGGTCTAGATTCACAAGTAATCCGCTATCTAAGCGCTCTTCCTGAGGTACAAAAATTATTATCTGACATTCATCACTTCATCGAAACCTGGATCCCTCTTTTTGAAGCGGACAATCGCAGTTACTTAACCATCGGCATTGGCTGCACGGGCGGCCAACATCGTTCAGTTTATATGGTGGAAACGCTTGCCAAAATGCTCAAAAAAACCATCACAAACACCCAAGTCCGCCATCGCGAACTAAAGGTTACTGGGTAAATTCAGCGCCGAAAAACCCTGTTTATCTATAGAAAATAAAAACAGCGAGGCGCCAAAAAATTCAGCTTCTTTTTCAAATTTGGCCTCTAGGATCTGCGCACACATCAGCGCTGCAGTGTCTTCAGGGTGTACAAAAGCAATTAATTTGGGAATATGTTCACGATTAAACGCATAATCACAAACATATTTGGTCGCTTGTTCTGGGAATTTACTGCCCCAGTATTTGGTCTTAAAAGCGACAAAATACATCTCGTGCATTCGATTTTCAAAGATAACGGGATGATATCCAACAAAGCCAACCGTTCTCTTATTTTCTTTATCCACCACCACCCAAAATTCATAGCGATTGGTTTCATAGTTTTCTACAATGTGATTAACCACTTGTATGGCAATGGTCTCGCTGATCTTACCGAGGGGGGAAAATTTACCATACATTGGATCCGTCACCAACGAGGTAAATTCATTCAGATCGGCTTTGGTCAAATGCCTTAAAATTAGCTCGTTCCCTTCAATGATTGACATCGATCCCATCAATATTCGCCTTCCAAGCATTGCCATTGTAGGGGCCGGTCTCTGTGCCGGCCCTGACCTCAGACTGATTTCAATATTGGTAATGGTTTTCAATATATCGAACAGGGCCGGCACAGAGACCGGCCCCTACAGAACCTTTATCTTCTATAATTAAAAAATAGCATAGCTTTAAATAAGGTGCCAAACTTAATGACGGTTATCACGCGTTTTTTTGAATTGATGAACCAGGACGAATTGCCCAATATCCCGGTGATTACCCCTCAAGGAGAAGCCGAGACCGCTCTTACTGAATTTATGCAAGAAAAAACCGAATTCATCACAGGAGAATACTTAGATAAACTAAATAAAGTATTAGAGCACCCAACCAATACCGATTGTTTGGATGTCCCAAAACTTCACGAAGAATATATGAATCATAAAAAAGCAATTGAAAAACTCATTGCCCTTTGCAAAACAAAACCTACTCTTACTCAACACATCGAAAAAATCATTCAAAATATTTTTAAGCAAAACCGTTCTCTCGTTCATTCCAGTCTGCAATATTCTCATCAAGCCTTAAACCAAGCCGGCCAAACCGCAACCAAGCTTTTGCAAACCGCAAAACCCTCACAGATAGACAAATGGTCAAAAGTCACAGACGCGCTCTTTGAAAGAATTGACAAGAACCGCAGAGGCACAAAATTATCGTTAGAATTACTCAATAAAGACCAAAATGAGGTTGAAAAACGATTAAAAGAATTAATGCAATATAAGCCTACAGATAAAGGCCCATCTCATAAAAATCAAAAATACTGATTTTTTATAGTTGTAGCTACTTCAATAATGAAAGGATGTACTTTCATCTTTTAATCCCCAGCAATGGTCATCTTATCTACCCAAATCGAGCCCGTTAAAATATTACTTCTGTGTTCCACGTCATCACCAATGGCAACTAAACGCTGAAACATCTCCTTTAAATTCCCGGCAATGGTAATTTCTTCTACTGGATATTGGATCTCACCATTTTCTACCCAAAATCCAGCAGCACCTCTCGAATAATCACCCGTGACAATATTAACGCCTTGACCAATTAATTCTGTCACTAATAACCCAGTTCCCATTTCGGTTAACAGTTCAGGCAAATCATGATTAGTATGCGAGATCATTAAATTATGCACGCCCCCCGCATTACCGGTACTCTGTAACCCTAATTTACGGGCAGAATAACTACCTAAAACATAGCTCTTTAATATTCCGTTTTCAACAATATTGCGTTCACGAGTGGCAACCCCTTCGGAATCGAACGGTGAACTGCCTAATCCTTTTGGCAAATGGGGTACTTCTTTAATACTGATAAATTCTGGGAATACCGCTTGATTGAGGCTATCTAATAAAAACGAAGACTTCCGATATAAATTACTTCCTGAAATAGCAGCGATAAAGCTCCCCAATAAACTGCCTGCAATTTGCGCTTCAAATATTACAGGGGCTTCTCGCGTTTTTAGTTTGCGAGCGCCTAATCGACGTAAAGTTCGCAATGCGGCTTTTTGTCCAATGGAAGTGCGCGATTCTAAATCTTTAGGATCTCTTGCAACCGTAAATTCATAATCTCGTTGCATTCCTTCCTCAGTTTTGGCAATCACGGTACAGGAAATGCCATGCCGTGAACTGGGATAGGCCGCGAGAAATCCATTGGTATTACCATACACTCGATAACCAATATGACTGGTCACACTTGCGCCTTCGGAATTGGTAATTCTGGCATCAAATCCACGCGCGCTATCTTCACATTCTTTGGCCCACTTTACCGCTTCTTCGGGCAATAGCGCCCAGGGGTGATACAAATCTAAATCCGGGATTTCACGCGCCAGTAAATCTTTATCCGCAAGCCCCGCACACGGATCTTCTTCCGTATATTCGGCAATATGACACGCTGCTTCCAGTGCAGTGCGTATCGCATCTTGGTGAATGTCGCTGGTAGATGCTGAACCTTTTTTGGTGCCTCTATAAACCGTGATCCCTAAAGTTTTATCTCGATTAAATTCGATGGTTTCAACAACGCCCATTCGAACCGTAGCTGATAACCCTGATTCATGCACAATACCCACTTCCGCGGCATCAACGCCCATTGCTTTTGCTTCTTTTAAAACGGCTGCGACCAATTCTTTTAAGTGTCTCCATTCTGCATTCATCGTTCGGTTCCTCCCACGGTCATTTGATCAATTTTTAAGGTAGGTTGTCCAACGCCAACTGGAACACTTTGTCCTTCTTTGCCGCAGGTTCCAACCCCAGTATCTAATTTGAGATCGTTACCCAGCATCACAACATGTTTCAACGCCTCAGGGCCATTCCCGATTAAGGTTGCGCCTTTGACAGGATGAGTTATTTTTCCTTTTTCGATGAGATACGCTTCACTGGCGCTAAATACAAATTTTCCAGACGTAATATCCACTTGTCCGCCCCCAAAGTTAACGGCATATAATCCTTTGTCAACCGAGGCAATAATTTCCTCAGGCATATGTTTGCCTGGTAATAAATATGTGTTTGTCATCCGCGGCATCGTGATATGTGCGTAGGATTCACGTCTGCCGTTTCCCGTGGAATGCGTGCCCATTAAGCGGGCATTTAATTTATCCTGCAAATAGCCTTTTAAAATGCCATTTTCGATTAACGTTGTACATTGCGTTGGCGTTCCTTCATCATCGATATTTAAAGAACCACGTCGGCCTTCTAAAGTTCCATCATCAACTACCGTGCATAAAGAAGATGCGACCGACTGGCCTATTTTACCCGAAAATGCAGAACTGCCTTTACGATTAAAATCCCCTTCTAACCCATGTCCAATGGCTTCATGTAATAATACTCCTGGCCAACCGGGCCCCAAAACCACTGGCATTAAACCCGCTGGCGCAGGGATGGCTTTTAAATTAACCACTGCCTGACGTACCGCTTCTCTTGCATACGCTAATCCTAATCCTTGCTCAATAAACGTCGTATAATTATATCTTCCCCCACCGCCGCTACTGGCTTGTTCTCGCCGGCCATTTTCTTCTGCAATTACACTAACGCCTAAACGCACCAGCGGTCTAACATCGGCATTAAAGGTACCATCACTCGCGACAATTAAAATGATCTCATGCACACCTGCAAGGCTCACAATCACTTGTTGGATCCGAGGATCCGCTTTGCGCGCCTCTTGGTCACATTGACGAAGCAACGCTATCTTGTCTGCATCCGGTAATGATTTTAGAGGATCAGCGGTATCATATAAAAGTCGCGTTGCCGGAACTCGGTTCCAGGCTTGAATTTTATTTTTACCGCCTTGTAGCGCAATGGTTCGTGCTGCTTTGGCCGCGTGTTCTAACGCTGGTAATATAATATCATCCGAATAGGCAAAACCGGTTTTTTCACCACTAATTGCGCGTACGCCAACCCCGTAATCAATATTATAACTTCCCTCTTTTATGATACCGTCTTCGAGCACCCAGGATTCATGCCGCGCACTTTGAAAATAAAGATCAGCATGATCCACCGCATGTCCCAGTACATTGCCTAATACTTCTTGTAATTTTTGTTCCGATAAATTTGCAGGTTCCAATAAAGTATGCTGCGCGATCTCTAAATTTGACAGTAAAACGCTCATTGACCATTCCTCACATCATTTTTCGCCGTATTAACACTTGCGAGCATTGGGATTGTCCCATCCACCAACCAGAGGTTATGCTCAGGTGCCAGCTTAGTAAAGCAACTTTGTATTGGACTTTCGCCCGATCGTTACCCATTCGTACCTATATAAAATAATAGAACACTATGCGACAATACCAAATAATATGAAAACCGTACACTGTCCAACCTGCAAAAAACTGGTGCAATGGTCTAATGAGTTTCCTTATAGACCCTTCTGCAGTGATCGTTGCAGGCTCATTGATCTTGGAGCATGGGCAGACGATGCTTATGTCATCCCCAGCCAAACACCGTTGGATAACGATGAAAATATAGAGGAACCTACCGAACCAGAGGGATCAGATCCCGAAGATTAATCCGCGTTGATCAATCCCTACAACTTACATGCGGCAAAATTCGTGTACCCACACCGAAGATTTAGTATTCCAGCCTAAAGGCCTAGACAAATCCAGTCAAAATGCGATAAGATAAAAAATCTTCCTGTCACTTGAGATGAGCCACTGTGAAAATGCTACGTAAGGTTTTTAAATTAAATTTATCTTTGCAGCTGCTTGCGGTCGTGTTTGCCGCTCTCTTCTTTGGTAACGCATTATCAGAAACTACCCAAGCTTTTTTCTACGCGGTCAGTGTTAGTTTAAAAAACATTCTCTTATTTATTTTACCCGCCGTTATTTTTAGCTGCTTATTTTCTTGTTTGCTTACTTTTAGGGGCAGAAGAGCCGTCGGTTTCATGCTCATTTTATTTGCGATTGTCTGCCTTTCTAACTATCTTTCAACGTTAATTGCTTATGGAACTGGTGCATTAAAACTCATTCATATAGAAGCCTTAGGCGCCCATAATGCATCTTCAATTCCGGAACTGCTGCCTTTGTGGCAACTTACTTTACCCGAGTGGTTATCAAACGATAACGCGCTTTACTTAGGATTTGGTCTAGGCGCTTTTTTCTCCTTTTATCCAAATACTTTGGCATATCGTTTTAGCATCCAGGCAAGACAAGCTGTTACTGTTTTCTTAGAAAAAGCGTTCATTCCCATCCTCCCTTTGTTTGCGCTCGGTTTTATCCTAAAAATGCAACATGATGGTTTCTTAGCACAACTGGTACAATCTTATCTTTCTTTAATGTTAATTATTGTCTTAGCTTATATCATTTATCTTGGATTTATATTTTTACTTGCTGCCAACTTCAATCCAAAACAGTGGTTTACGTATATTAAAAACGTTTTCCCGGTTGCTTTGATGGGCTTTTCAACGATGTCCAGTCTTGCAACTATGCCCGTCACTTTAAGAGCAGCTGAAAAAAATACAGGGAATATAGATATTGCTAGAGCCGTTATTCCAGCAACCGTTAACGTCCACATGGTAGGCGTTAGCCTTGGGATCCCCCTGATGGCGCTCACGCTTCTCTTAAGCTTTGGCCATGAATATCCAAGTTTTGCAACTTATTGTCAATTTGCGGTTTATTTTGTGTTAACCCAATTTGCCGTGGCTGGGGTGCCCGGCGGCGCCATCCTTGTGTTATTGCCGCTTTTAGAAACTCATTTAGGCTTTAATAGTGAAATGTCTGTGCTCATTACCGCACTGTATATCTTATTTGATCCAGTCGTTACCACTACTAATGTAATCGGCAATAGCGCACTTGTTATTATGGTATCCAAACTCTTCCGTTTCCTAACGGGCAAAACAACAGAGAGCGCGATAGCAGAAGAGATTTCTTCAATTTAATAATGCCTAATACCATTATTTAAATTTGTATAAAAACCCAACCCCAATACTAAAGCTATCTTTGGGTTTCATAAATAATGTAGAGTTGACAGCATATATGTTCCTAAAGCCAGCAGTTCCTTCCCAGCCTAACATAGCCCGAACACCAAAGGTCTCATTCAACAATTTCTGAATACCAAGCGTAACTCTTGGCACGATTTTACGTTTAGAAAATTGTAGACTTATGACTTGTGTAGAGGGTGGATACGAAAAATTAAGACTAGATTTAATCTGTAGTTGCGCTATTCCAATAGAGCCTATTAGATTAAAACATTGTTCTTGAGAAACTGGATATAACCCAACTAAATCCACGTGGAATCCAGAAATTCTTGTTTTAGTATTAGATTGAACTGGGAGTATTTCATTAATATCACCAAAAAAATTACCACCCACAATCGTAGTAGCAGAACGACTTCTATTCGTCGTAGTTTCATACCCCAGTTCAACTGCACTCCATTCATTAAATTGAAAGCCACCAAAAAAATTACCTTGCGGATAATTTTTTTGAACTACGTTTCCATTGGTTGTACTATTAACGCCCATTCGATTCCATTTAGCATCAACCCCAAGATAAGGGGTGATATTTTCCTCCGCTATTACGACCGTTGATACACCTAACGCCAACAATGTACTTAATAACCCGCGATTCATATCCATTCTCCTTGTAACTAAGCAAAGTTAAGTAAACAATGCAATTTATGTTCTTACTTAAACCACCCCTTTTGCCTTGCGCGCGTCAGTGCAAGGCTGGCTTGAGTTTCTGCTGATGAAGAAGCAACTTCATTCTGCACAGTGGGACTTCCTTGCAAATATGTATTCACTATTTCGATAGCAGGTGGCGAGAATGCGACCACGGGTACACCAGAAGACTTTGATTCTCGTAGATGAACAAGTGCTTTAATGTCAACATCTGCATTTGTATTCGCATAAACAGTCGCTAAGCCTGTCGAATCAGCCTTCGGGTGATTTACGATATTTCTCAAAATTTCATTTGCATGCGGAGCTACGACTTTAGGATGCTTTGCAACCTGATTTAATATTTCTGCATCAACATTTTGATGGTTTATAATTACCTTCAAAATAGCGGCGTTAGACCGCGGATGATGGGCAATCGCTAAAAGCGTTTCCCTCGTTGCTGTATGATCATTTCTTAATACACCCGCTAATTTCGTGTCAATTGCAGCGATGAGTATCCTTTCACTCGTGTTTACATGCGTTGCGGCTGCTATTAAACTTGCCGCATCAGCATTTGCATGATTTGCAACTGCATTCAAGGCTATCTCATTTGAGTTTGCATGCTGTGCAACACCAAGCAACTCAGACGCTGTCATCTCACGAAGGTTCGCAAGTCCCGCTAATACAGTCGCATCCGTTAATAACACGGGTGGAACAGCACCATCATTCAACTTAATGATGTAATTCCTCCCGGCTGCATTTTGTGCTTCATTCAGCAACAAAAGAAAACGCGGAAGATCTGTACATCTGTTAGGATTTTGTGCAACAAATCGCCAAATATTCAATTTCTTCTGAAGAGCGGTATCACCACCTGCATCATCCATTAGATCATTAAAATTATCGATGACGTCGTTATCAACACCTGGACCACCAATTCCCGTCTTATTCGTTAAATCTGCGGCAGTCATATTAGGCATAACCAAACTCCTAATCATTAGTGCTTAAGTTAATCACGGCGCCCATGCTTAACGACATCGTTAAGAATGGGCGTCTTGAACTGTACTTCTTAACTATTAAGGAATTTATCACATAAAAATTTATGAAGCAAGTGTTTTTTAGTAATTAGTCAGAATAACTCATATTAACTGGTGCCTGGCAACTTTGATATGCTAACAGCGTAAGCTGATATCTAATCATTTATTATGGCACCGAGTTTCTAAATATTTTTTAAGGTTTCTGTGTTAATAAATTCGGCGTTAGAAAGACCATAAGGTTCATTTAATAATTGCTCAAAATGCGATTCAAGTTCTAAACTTTTTGAATAACTTCATTCGATTGCCAACAATTCAGTGATTCTAAGAATTAAAGAAGGCTGTTGAATTCGTATGTTTGCGCAAATTATAGTATTCAATTGAACGGAGAGGGTGGCCTTCATATTTAACGCTAAAGGCTTAGTGGCGCGTGTGTTTCTCCCTTTTTTGAGATTATAATGTACC
>JAJZUR010000031.1 GCA_021848375.1 Pseudomonadota bacterium
TCTAAAAATGCTACGGCTACCTCGTACTACTCGCCGCGCTCGTTTCACTCGCTTCCATGGCTCGCAGCGAATGTATGAACTGCTAATTTCGACCAGCTATCCGTATTTCCCCACCAATCCAACCCTCCCCACAAAGTATCGGGCGGACACGGCGGTCCGCCCCTACAGATTTACCAATAATTACCTTCATTTACATTACCGGTTTGTTTGTGAAAAAAAATTACAAAATCGGGCGAAACCTGGGAATACTATTACCTAATTTTGAAAACAATCTGTAGGGGCGGACCGCCGTGTCCGCCCGATGTTGATGATCCGAATAATCAATTTTCATTCATTTTTTAAAAATATTCGAAGAAAGCCCATCAGATACAGTCGGCGTCCTAATAAATCCAAATGGGACCGGCACAGTGACCGGACTCTACGGGCGAACAAATGAGGTTGAAATATGTTCCACGTAGAACATTCTGCATGCACCTGGGGCAGGCACTATACAATTCCTCTAATTCCCTTCCCTCGTTATTTTTCCTCGATTTACCCGATACCTCGTAAAGTCTCGTCCTGCCAATAATTCCGACAATGGCTTCCCTTCTACGCTAGTTATTAATACTTGGGAACCGAGGCTCCCCAAAGCCTGCACTAACAGTCGGCTCGCCTCTTGATCCAGTTCAGAATTGAGATCATCTATTAAAAAAACGCTACGTCGTTCTTGCCGCTGATGCAGCAATATTGCCCTTGCCATAATTAAGGCAGCAATAAAGAGTTTTAATTGCCCCCTAGATAAAATATTTTTCACAGAGACACCACCAACCAAAAATTCCAAATCAGCGCGTTGCGGACCCACCGTAGTGTACCCCCAGGCCTTATCTCTTTCTAAACTTCGCGCTAAAGCCTCCTCTAAAGAATATTTCGTATCCCAGCCGCTTTCGTATTGAACAGTTACCTTTTTTTCAAGGTTTAACATCGTAGATAATGTTTCTGTAAAAATTGGAATAAAATCTTTAAGAACCTCTTCACGAAGATTATTTAATATTTGCCCGGTTTCACTAAACTCTTTGTCCCAAAGATGAATATTATCGTCTGTTGATTGCCTAAAGCCTTTTAGCGCTGCGTTACGCTGCAATAAGGCTCGTTTGAACCGCTGCCAGGTTGGGTAGAAAGAATGTTCCACGTGGAACATTAACCAATCTGTAAACTGTCTTCGATATTGAGGAGCGGCCTCCAGAATATCGTAGCTATCACTATTGATAAGTTGTACAGGCAACGTTTTAGCTAGCAACGCAATGGATGGGCAGTCTTCTTCCCCCAATCTTATTTTAAGTCCCCCGGCCTGCTGTCTTTCTATTCCTAAACGAATAGCCAAACCATTTTGAGGATCTCGTGGCGCAACAATCCCTGAAATTAAACAAGATGCTTCTCCAAAGGTAATGAGCTGACGGGATTGACGCGCACGAAATGAGCGGCCAGTCGTTAATAGATGAATTGCTTCCAGAAGGCTGGTTTTACCGCCCCCATTTTCGCCCCAAAAGATATTAAAATTTGAATTAAACGCGAGATCCAATGAACGCAAATTTCGCAAATTTGAAAGGCTTAAGGCGTTAAGCTGCATAATAAGATATAAGAATCAAACAAATTAGATCTTCATCGGCATAATAACATAGATCCCGCCGTCGCTCCCAACCCCCTCAACGCGCGCACTGCTATTCGCATCGGAAAAAGTAAACCGAACATTGTCAGTTGGGATTACGTTCAGAAAATCGATTAAATACCGTATATTAAAGCCAATTTCTAATTCTTCGCCCTTATAATCAATTTCAAGATCTTCTTCGACCTCGTCTTGTTCAGTATTGGTCGCCAAAATCTTTAGTAATCCCTTCGTTAATTTTAACCGAACCCCACGAAAACGGTCGTTAAATAACGCAGCAGCTCTTTGAAATGACTCTTTCAACGCCTCTCGTTGTCCAACAAAGATTTTATCCCCTTCCGAGGCCACAATTCGCTCATAATCCGGAAAACGACCCTCAAGCAATTTAGAGGTTAGTTGTATATCAGAATCAATCAATCGAATGTGATTATCACCTAGGATGATTTTAATATCACCCTCAGTATCACCAAGAATCCGCTGCAATTCTAAGATCCCTTTTCTTGGAACAATTACTCGAATGGTTTTAGACTCTTTTAAGCTAAGCTCTACTTTACCAAAGGCCATTCTGTGGCCATCTGCAGCAACGCTATAAACGAAATTATCTTTTACTTCCAATAACATGCCATTCAAATAATAGCGGACATCTTGCTCGGCCATTGCAAAACAGGTTTGTTCAATCAGCAAGCGTAAATTTCTCTTTGATATGGAAAATTCTACGTTACCGATCTTTTCACTTAAACTCGGGAAATCGCTGACTGGCAATGTCGACAAGGTAAAACGACTCCGCCCTGCCCGAAGTGTTACCCGTTCTTTGTCTTCCTGAATGGTTAATTTTTCGTGTTCTGGAAGCGTTTTACAAATATCCATTAGTTTTCGAACCGGTACTGTCACCGCACCATTTTCAACGTTAGGATCTTCCAGTTTTCCTTCTGCAACCAATTCGACTTCTTGATCAGTTGTTGTTAAAGAAAAATGATTATCTTGTACTTTCAATAAAACATTTAATAAAACAGGTGAGGTTTGGGTATGCTTACGTTCAACGACCCCGGCAACTGCGCGCAGCGGTTTTAAAAAAGCCTCTCTTTCAATCGTAAAACGCATTACCTCGATCCCTTTAAGTAGATAAAATTCGGATCAAATTTGAAAAATCTTCAGCAATATCCGAACCCGAGCCCACCAATTCTTTAACTAACCGGCAAGCATGTAGCACGGTGGTATGATCGCGACCCCCAAACGCATTTCCAATCTCGGGCAAACTATGATTCGTCAACTCTTTACAAAGTGCCATCGCGACTTGTCTTGGACGTGCAACCGAGCGACTACGTCTTTTTGAAAGTAACTCCGATACTTTAATTTTATAATATTCAGAAACCGTTTTAATGATGTTATCAATAGAAACCAATTTTTCTTGTAACGCCAATAAATCTTTAAGCGCTTCTTGAACAAACTCTAAACTAATCGCGCTCCCGGTAAAATGTGCATTTGCAATCACTCGCTTTAAGGCGCCTTCCAACTCGCGAACGTTTGCTCGAATACGTTTGGCAATAAAAAATGCGACTTCCGGGGGTAGTTCAATATTCGATTGCTGTGCTTTATTCATTAAAATTGCCACTCGAGTTTCGAGTTCGGGCGGTTGTACTGCAACAGTTAACCCTGCTCCAAAACGCGATTTCAGCCGTTCTTCTATGCCACTTAATTCTTTGGGATAACGATCGGAGGTTAAAATAATTTGCTGCTGCCCTTCTAACAATGCGTTAAAGGTATGAAAAAATTCTTCTTGTGAACGCTCCTTTCCAGAAAAAAATTGGATATCATCAATCAATAAGGCATCCACGGATCGATAGCGTTTTTTAAATTCATTGATGGAATTTGATTGTAACGCCTTAACCATATCCGCAACAAAACGTTCAGAATGAAGATAAATGACTTTGGCATTCCCCTTCTTTGTTTTGTTATTGATAATAAAATTACCAATAGCTTGCATTAAATGCGTTTTTCCAAGCCCTACTCCTCCATATAGAAATAACGGGTTATAGGCCTCGCCAGGATTTTCGGCGACCTGCATCGCAGCAGCGCGCGCTAATTGATTAGATTTTCCTTCTACAAAACTTTCAAAGGTAAAGGTTGGATTTAAATTACTGTGCTGGAATTCAAATGGCGCTTCTGTCGATTTGTTTTTTACGCCTGCTAGGGATTTTTTTTCATCCCCCCCTTCCTTCTCAGACTCGCCCTGTCCCGCATTTACGCGTTTAGCCCCCACCACTAAGGAAACCTGTGTGAACTGGCCAACATTGATATTTGTCAGCGTTGCTTCAATGGTTTTTAAAAATTCTCGACTGACACCATCCAAGACATATTGATTGGGCGCAAACAAAGTTACCCCTTCCTGGGTTTCTTCTGCCTGCAATGGACTAATCCACTGACTAAATTTTTGCTGCGGGATCTCATCGCGCAAACGTTGCAGGCACTGCTGCCATAGAGATAGCGCCACAAATCGCCCCTTTCTTAGTTGGCCCAAATAAATAGTGATTGTTAACCTTGGATTGCTCAGTCTATACGGGTCGTGTCAGTAGATCTAGCCCTAAAAAATGTAGGTATTTACAAAAATATAGTTAACTTTATTAGAATTCCTTGTCGATAACAGTTGTATTTCGCCCCGAATAACCTGTGTATAACTCGGGTTCTTAGCGCCTCTCTTCACTTCCCGAAAATTATCCCCAAGCTATCCTCGGCTCGTAAACGGGTTATCCTCACGCCCAAAAACGATATAATTATTTGAAAAACAAGATTTTTTTCTACTTACCCCCAGGCTTTTGCTTCCCTTATTATTATTACAATCTTTTTAACTTAAAGAAATATCAATAATAATGAATTACGCGTATCCACATCATTTGACAGTAGTACTGACTTCAGATAAAGTTAGCTCCTTACTGCTAAGTAACCAAAATTCGGGGGACTCGATGAAAAGAACCTATCAACCAAGCAACCGTTGCCGTAAGCGCAAACATGGATTTTTGGCGCGCAGTCGAACCAAGGGTGGACGTTTAGTTTTGAAAAGCAGACGCCAAAAGGGCCGAAAACAGTTGACAGTGTAAGGGTTGAATATAAAACTATTTAAATTCTCCAAGGCGCATCGGTTACAAACCCCAGCAGATTTCCAAGCAGTTTTTAGTCAGCCATTAAGATCTAGAACTACCTACTTTACGATGCTTGCAAGACCGAATCATCTTAAGGTGGCAAGGTTGGGATTAATTGTTGCCAAACGAATTAATCGGCGTGCGGTCACTCGGAATCATATTCGCCGCTTAATTCGAGAAAGTTTTCGAGAGCATCAAGCCCTATTGGCTGGATTGGATATCGTGGTGTTGGTACGATGTGTTTTGCCAAGGGGGGAGAACGAGGTTTTTTTTGGATGTTTAAAACGGCAATGGCGAGAATTAGTCGAATCCCAGCCCAGGCATTGATTGGCGTTATTCGAGGTTATCACTATTGGATAAGTCCATTATTGGGCAGTCGATGTCGATTTTATCCAAGCTGTTCTCAATATGCCGCCGAGGCGATTCTGCGGTTTGGGCTACTGAAAGGCGGATTTTTATTGATTCAACGAATGATGAAATGTCATCCATGGCATGAAGGGGGAATTGATTGCATTCCCTCGAAAGAGGAGCAAGCGTGAACACACAGAATATTCGATTTTTCTTATTTGCAGCGATCATTTGTCTTGGGATGCTGCTCTTTAATGCGTGGAAAGAAGATTACCCAGCTGTAAAGCCCGTACAAATGGCAGAAAATGAAACGGAACCGAAAAAATCCGTGCCTGCGGCACTTGAAGACCGAGAAATTCCACAAGTGGCGATGGATAAAACGGTGAAAGAAAATGAAGCGGCACCGATTAATCACAAAGAACGCGAAGTTGTGGTAAAAACCGATGTCTTTAATGCCACGTTGGATATGTTAGGGGGCGATATTGTCCATCTGGTATTGCCTGAATATGCAGAAGATCAAAAATCTTATGGTGATGGCTATGTGTTATTTGCGCAATCGCCTAAACGGTATTATGTTGCACAATCGGGATTAGCAGGGGAACAAGGCCCGGATAGACGCGGCGTTGGACGCGCGAAATATCAAGCCGATGCGAACGAATTCCAATTAGCGGCTGATCAAGATGAATTAATTGTCGATCTGAAAACCAAAGCCACTGATGGCGTTAATGTGATCAAGCGGTTTCATTTTTATCGCGGTTCTTATGCAATTGATGTGGAATATCTCATCTATAATTTAGGTTCCGTAGATTATAAAGGGAATTTTTACGCGAGATTAAAACGAAAGCCCGATGCGGTATCTGGCGGTGGATTTTTAGGGATCCAAACGTTTACCGGCGCTGCAATTCACACTGAAGATACCCCGTACAAAAAAATCAGTTTTAAAGATATTGCTGAAAAACCCTTAGATCAGGTGGTGAAAGGCGGTTGGGCTGCTATGGTCGAACATTATTTTGTCGCTGCGTGGATCCCGGGAGTAGACAATACCAGTACTTATCAAACCAGCAAATTAGATAATGATATTTATAGCGTTGGATTGATAGAGCCTGCCATTACCGTTGCGCCTGGAGAAGAAAAAAGTATTAAAAGCAAATTATATGCGGGTCCTGAAATAACCGAAGACTTAGAAAAATTAGCGCCAGGGCTAGAACATGCAGTAGATTATGGAATTTTGTGGCCAATTTGTCAGCCTATTTTTTGGTTATTAAAGAAGGCATTTCAATTTTCAGGGAATTGGGGCGTTGCCATTATTTTAACCACTATCTTAATTAAATTATTATTCTATAAATTATCGGCCAGTAGTTATCGTTCCATGGGCAATATGCGAAAGCTCCAGCCACGCATGGAAATGTTAAAAGAGCGCTATGGTGATGATAGACAAAAGTTTAGTCAGGCCGTGATGGAATTGTATAAAAAAGAGAAGATTAATCCCTTGGGTGGATGTTTTCCGGTTTTAATACAAATCCCCGTTTTTATTGCATTGTACTATGTTTTATTGGGTAGTGTGGAATTAAGAGAAGCGCCATTTATTTTCTGGATCACAGATTTATCTGCTAAAGATCCATATTATGTATTGCCCATTTTGATGGGGGCTAGCATGCTAATACAGCAAAAATTAAATCCTGCGCCGCCAGATCCCGTGCAAGCAAAAGTCATGATGTTGATGCCGGTTATCTTCACCGTGCTCTTTCTTAACTTCCCGTCTGGTTTAGTATTGTATTGGTTTGTGAATAACGTCCTTTCCATTTTACAGCAATGGTTAATTACCAGAAAAATTGAACTTGCCGCCAAACCCCATGGTGCAAAATGATCGTGACACTATTGTGGCAGAAACAACGCCGCGCGGTCGCGGTGGGGTAGGGATTGTTCGGGTTTCCGGTTCGAAGACGGCCGAAATCGCCGAAAAAATCTTAGGTGGTGTGCCTGCAGTTCGAAAAGCAGAACACTTGCCATTTTTAGCAGCAAATCAAGAAGTGATTGATGAGGGTGTTGCGTTGTATTTTAAAGCGCCGCACTCTTTTACGGGAGAAGATGTTTTAGAATTACAAGGTCATGGCGGGCCTGTCATCATGGATAGTTTAATCGCAGCCGCTGTTCAGGCGGGTGCTCGATTGGCGGAACCCGGTGAATTTTCCCTGCGCGCCTATCTTAATCATAAAATCGATTTATGCCAAGCGGAAGCCATTGCCGATCTCATTAATGCCACTTCTGAAGCAGCAGCGCGCGGTGCGCTCCGTTCTCTCCAAGGAGTATTTTCAAACGAAATCGATGCATTGGTGCAAGAAGTTATCACGCTTCGAATGTATGTGGAAGCCGCAATTGATTTTCCAGAAGAAGAAATAGATTTTTTAAAAGATGATCGCATCATACAAATGCTGCAGAACATAAAAATCAAACTCGAAAAAATCAGAACTGGCGCAAAACAAGGCAGGTTACTATCGGAGGGGATCCGGGTTGCTATCATCGGTCGTCCTAATGCTGGAAAGTCTAGCTTATTAAATTATTTGGCGGGACATGAAGCAGCGATTGTCACGGATGTTCCCGGAACAACTCGAGATGTGTTAAGAGAGAAAATCTGTTTAGACGGTCTTTGCATTGATTTAGTGGATACCGCAGGATTAAGAATGGGTGCGGAAGCGATCGAAAGAGAAGGCATCCGACGAGCGTTGAAAGAAGCAGCAATCGCTGATCATTTGGTGATGATGGTGGATGGAATGACGACGACTGAGACCGATCCTGACATTTTATTTTCCGAATGGTTAGCGCATTTTAAAACCGATATTGGTAGGACGGTTTTGTTTAATAAAATTGATAAACTTAATTTACTGCCAAGTGTCGTTGAAAAAGAAAATCATACGGTGATTTCGCTTTCGGTTAAAACGGGGGAGGGTATTTCCCTTTTTCGAGAACACTTAAAGAAAGTGGTGGGTTTTTCCGTAGCCGAAGAAGGCAATTTTACCGCAAGAAGAAGGCACTTAGAGGCGCTGGCAAAAGCCGAGCATCATTTGTTGGCGGGAGAAAATCAATTAGTACAACATAAAGCCGGCGAGCTTTTAGCAGAAGAATTGCGCGAAGTTCAAAAAGCCTTAGATCAAATTACCGGAAAGTTTTCGAGTGATGATTTGCTCGGCAAAATTTTCTCTGAATTTTGTATCGGAAAGTAGCCATGATATACGATAAAACGTTTGATGTGATTGTGGTTGGCGGCGGACATGCCGGCACTGAAGCGGCATTAGCGGCAGCCAGAATGGGTGCTGCAACGTTATTGCTAACCCACAATATTACGACAGTCGGTGAAATGTCTTGCAATCCTGCGATTGGCGGTATTGGTAAAGGACATCTCGTTAAAGAAATTGACGCCATGGGGGGCGCTATGGCACGCGCCGCGGATAAAGGCGGGATCCATTTTCGAATTTTGAATCGCAGTAAAGGTCCTGCAGTTCGTGCCACACGCGCGCAAGCCGATAGAGTATTGTACAAACAAGCGATTCGTTACACGGTCGAAAATCAGCCCAATTTGGTTTTCTTTCAACAAGCGGTGGATGATTTAATTGTAAAAGGGGAAACCGTGCGGGGGGTTATTACACAGGGTGGGCTGCGCTTTTTTGCAAAGGCTGTCGTGTTAACAACGGGTACTTTTTTGGGCGGTAAAATTCATATTGGCGATACGCAATATTCAGCGGGTCGAGCGGGAGATCCCCCTTCTATTGCCCTTTCGCATCGTCTACGAGAGTTGCCGTTTCGCGTTGGTAGATTAAAAACAGGGACGCCACCTCGAATTGATGGTAGAACCATTGATTATACCCAATTGCAGGAACAAAAAGGTGATGAGCCGGTTCCGGTATTTTCATTTTCGGGGGACGCATCACAACATCCACGCCAGGTATCTTGTTTCATTACCCACACAAACGTAAAAACGCATGAGATTATTGCTGCAGGACTACAACGTTCCCCACTGTATACGGGCGCTATCGAGGGGATTGGTCCGCGCTATTGCCCATCGATTGAGGATAAGATTGTTCGCTTTAAAGAACGCGAAGCGCATCAAATTTTTATTGAGCCGGAAGGATTAGAAACGCACGAAGTTTATCCAAATGGGATCTCAACCAGCTTACCGTTTGATATTCAATCCGCATTGGTACATTCCATTTGCGGTTTAGAAAAGGCGCATATTACGCGTGCAGGGTATGCGATTGAATATGATTTTTTCGATCCGCGCGATCTGAAATCAACGTTAGAAACCAAAGCATTATCAGCGCTTTTCTTTGCGGGGCAAATTAATGGCACTACGGGTTATGAAGAGGCGGGCGCGCAAGGATTATTAGCAGGGATTAATGCAGCGTGTTTAGCGCTCGAAAAAGAATCATGGGAGCCAAAGCGCAGTGAATCCTATCTTGGGGTATTGGTCGATGATTTAATCACGCTTGGCACCAAAGAACCTTATCGAATGTTTACCAGTCGTGCGGAGTATCGCTTAACCTTGCGCGAAGATAATGCCGATCTCAGATTAACGCCAATCGCGTATAAATTGGGTCTTATCAGTGAGACACAATGGCGCGCGTTTGAAGAAAAACAAGACAGTATAGAGCGTGAAACAGAACGCTTAAATGCGCTTTGGGTAAGACCCAATACTGCACCAGCGAAAGCGTTGGAATCGTTTTTTGATCAACCCCTAGAGCGAGAATGTCGAGCTTTGGATCTCTTGCGGCGACCCGAGATGACTTACATTAATATGATGGCAATCGATGTTTTGGGTCCGGGTGTTTTAGATCCTAGCGTTGCTGAACAAGTGGAAACCCGAGTGAAATATGCAGGTTACATTAGTCGCCAAGCAGATGAAATTGCAAGACAAGCGCGATTTTTGGATCTTAGGATCCCAAAAGGTTTGGATTATTTTACTATCAAGGGGTTATCTACGGAGATCCTAGAAAAATTAAAACAACACCAACCGGAAACTTTAGGTCATGCCTCGCGCATTCCTGGCGTAACGCCAGCGGCGATTTCCTTATTGTTGGTTGCGTTAAAAAAACGAGGACATTGGTATGGTATCGAAAACGATCCTACTTGAAACATTGCAGAGCGGTCTTCAAGAATTAAAAATTGATCTGGCAATGAATATCCAAGAAAAGCTGATTGCCTATATCGAATTATTGGCAAAATGGAATGGGGTGCATAATCTAACGGCGATTCGGGATCCAGTTAAGATGGTGCAGTGGCATCTTGTAGATAGCTTGGCGTTATTACCGCATTTGCCATCCGGGCGCATCATTGATGTTGGTACCGGAGCAGGGCTGCCGGGGATCCCCTTGGCGTTGTGTCGGGGAGAGGAGGTTGTCCTATTGGATAGCCTCCAGAAAAAAATGACCTTTGTGGAACATGTGATATTATCTTTAAAGGTAACGAATGCAGCGGCAGTTTGTTCTCGGGTAGAAAAGTATCAGCCGAAGGCATTATTTGAGCTAGTTATTTCACGAGCTTTTGCTTCGTTAGCGGACTTTATTCACTCGGCACAACATCTTTGTAAACCGAGTGGGAGGTTGGTTGCTATGAAAGGAACGCTTGAGTCCGAAGAACTCGCGGCGGTTCCGGAAGGTTTTAGTATCGAAAAAATGATCTCTGTGAGTGTTCCAGGCATTGATCGGAGCCGTCATCTAGTATTTATAAAAAGGGGAGCCTAAGTGTTAAAGAAGGTGATAGCCTTTGCCAATCAAAAAGGAGGGGTGGGTAAAACCACCTGCGCGGTTAACCTTGCCGCCGCCTTTGCTGCAAGTCAACACAAAGTGTTGTTAATTGATTTAGATCCACAGGGGAATGCCACCATGGGCAGCGGGGTGGATAAAAATCGGATCCAATATACGGTCAATGAAGTATTGCAAGAAGAAGTTTCCATTCGAGACGCGATAATCACCAAGACCCCAGGTGGATTTGCCATGTTGCCAGCAAATGGTGATCTAACAGCAGCAGAGGTGGCATTGCTGCGTAGAGCAGGACAAGAAAGTAATTTAAAACAGGCAATCAACATCATTCGTTCGGAATACGATTTAATTTTGATCGATTGTCCACCCGCATTAAATATGTTGACTTTAAATGCATTGGTCGCAGCAGATTCTGTGATTGTGCCAATGCAGTGTGAATATTATGCGCTAGAAGGATTAACCGCTTTGATGGGAACGATTGAACAGATTCAAGGCAGTTTAAATCCTCAGCTTGCTATCGAAGGTATTTTACGTACCATGTATGATCCGCGCAATCGATTATCGACGGAAATTTCTGCACAATTGATCGCTCATTTTGGTACTAAAGTTTATCAAACGGTAATTCCTAGAAATATTCGTCTAGCCGAAGCGCCCAGTCACGGAGTACCGATCTTATTATACGATAAGGGTTCGCGTGGTTCTGAAGCTTATATGGGTTTAACGCGAGAGATCTTAAGACACACGCAAAAGATACCGCTGTTAGCAGCGGTGGAATAAGGAGTAAATCATGTCTAAAAGATTAGGGAAAGGATTGGAAGCGCTATTAGGGGTGGCGTTGGCAGATAAAGAAAAAACAGCGCCCGCGAAAGCTGAAACTGCTACTGGTTTATTAGAATTAGAGATCAAACAATTAGAACCCGGTCGTTATCAACCCCGCATGGCAATTCAAAATACCGACTTACAATCGTTAGCGGATTCCATTCGCACCCAAGGCATTATTCAGCCCATTTTAGTGCGGCAAAAATCAAGAGATCGCTACGAAATTATTGCAGGTGAAAGGCGCTGGCGTGCGGCACAAATAGTAGGGTTACAAAAAGTTCCGGTGGTCGTAAAAGAACTGTCCGATGAAAGAACGCTTGCGATCGCGCTGATTGAAAATATTCAACGTCAAGATCTAACCCCGCTTGAAGAAGCGCACGCTCTAGAGCGCCTTTCCAAAGAATTCGTGTTAACCCATCAACAAGTGGCAGATGCTGTTGGTAAATCACGCGTCGCGATTACCCATCTCTTACGCCTATTGACGTTACCGGATGAAGTGAAAAAATTGATCGATGAACAGAAATTAGAAATGGGGCATGCCAAAGTTTTAATGGGCTTAAGGACGCAGTTACAAATTAAACTTGCGAAAACCATTGCAGAACAAGGACTATCCGTTCGGGAAGCAGAACGGTTAGTGGGGCGTACTCAAGAAGAATCAGAAACCAATTCTTCAAGTCTTGTCACTGCAACGACAACGAAAATGCGACACGCCAAAGCCAAGGATCCAGACGTTCGTCGTTTAGAAATATCATTATCGGATAAACTGGGCGCCTTTGTTGAAATTGTACAAGCCGAAAAAGGCAAAGGACGCTTGATGATTCGCTATAACAGTTTAGAAGAGCTCGACGGAATTCTTTCTCATATTCTTTAATTGGAGTATAGATGAAGTTCTTTCTTTTTCCTTTGATATGTTTTAGTTTTAGTATTATTATTGGATGGCAATTTCATCTATTTGCTGGAGTATCGTTTGCGTTGGGTGGAATGATTACCCTAATACCCACCTTCTTATTTGCAAAAATCTTTTTAAAACCGCGCGGCGCAAGAGCCGCTAAAAAAATCGTTCATACTTTTTTTATAGGCGAAGCCGTAAAATGGGTTGCGACCATATTGTTATTTGTGTTGGCGTTTCAGTGGAAAGAATTACAAGTTATTTTTCTCTTCGCGGGATTTATTGTAGCACAATTGACTTATTGGATCTCGATCCCTCGTCACTGTTGACGGGGGGTATCCACTTTGGGGGATTCTTGTGCTATAGGTTGCGATGCTGGTGCAGCAGTTGGAAGTTTTGAATAAATAAGTGGCGAATTTTTTTTGTTATTTATTTCTTGCAGTAACTTGGTGCATTCGGCAAGCGCTGTTTTAATAGCTGCTTCTTCTGTATTAATGTGGCTTAATTGTTCTTTAATGGTGTTTTTACCTGTTTGTGCCTTTTGGCAGGCTTCTTTTGCCTGTGTTTTTGCTTGTTCTTGATCTTCTACTTCATTAGGAATGCTTGATACTAATCCCCTTTGCGTGCGCACCAAATTTGCGGTTTCATTGATAACCTCAATCTCACATTCCGCAGCATAAATATCGAAAATTCAATTTAAATTGACCAATTTTTAAACAAATTTCGTAACTATAGCAAATAGATCACGCTTTAGATGGTCACAGGATCACAGACGCCATAGAAAC
>JAJZUR010000032.1 GCA_021848375.1 Pseudomonadota bacterium
TGCTGTTAAGATTGCTGTGTTTGCTGCAATTGTTGTTGCGCTTGCTGTTCTGATTGCTTCGCTTGCTGCAATTGTTGTTGCGCTTGCTGTTCAGATTGCTGCGCTTGCTGCAATTGCTGTTGCGCTTGCTGTTCAGATTTCTGCGCTTGCTGCAATTGTTGTTGCGCTTGCTGTTCAGATTTCTGCGCTTGCAGCAATTGTTGTTGCGCTTGCTGTTCAGATTTCTGCGCTTGCTGCAATTGTTGTTGCGCTTGCTGTTCTGATTGCTTCGCTTGCTGCAATTGTTGTTGCGCTTGCTGTTCTGATTGCTTCGCTTGCTGCAATTGTTGTTGCGCTTGCTGTTCAGATTTCTGCGCTTGCAGCAATTGTTGTTGCGCTTGCTGTTCTGATTGCTTCGCTTGCTGCAATTGTTGTTGCGCTTGCTGTTCTGATTGCTTCGCTTGCTGCAATTGTTGTTGCGCTTGCTGTTCAGATTGCTGCGCTTGCTGCAATTGTTGCTGCGCTTGCTGCAATTGTTGTTGCGCTTGCTGTTCAGTTTCCTGTTTAGTGGCAGCTTCTTCATTTTTCAAGTCTTCATTTTCCTTGGTCTTTTCTGTAATGATTCTATCTTTTTCTTTAATCTGATTTTCCAATTCCGTCAGACGCGCTAAATGATTTCTATTTTCGTCTTCGAGTTTTTTAATTTCCGCATCTTTTTGCTGTAAAGCTTCATTCGTTAGCATGTTTGAACCCTCATTTGTATGATTTCTAGAAGCGGCATTTCCGTTTGATGTTGTTGTAGATGTGGTGGTTGTCGTAACTTTAAGATCAGGAGTAACGGATAACACCGAATTATTTGAAGTGCTTGACAGTGAAGTCTGAGCTGGAACCGTCACTGTAGGCGCCTCATCATCCCAACCAGAATTGTCATCTTCCTTATTAATTGCTTCTTGTCGCTTTGCATGCCACTCGCGTGCCGCTGCAATCTGAGCCTCTCTTCGTTTCTCTTGTAGCGCTTGTTCTTTTTTAACCTTCGCGTTTTCCGTATTCTTAGCATCAAGATAAGTACGTCGATGTTTAGCCAACACATCTGGATCTGCATCATATTTTTCTTTTGCATCTAATAAAACTGCTTGGCATTCAGGCAAACTTTTCGAAAATGTTTCCTTGTAAGATTTAAATGCCTGACTCATATAAGTATCTCTACCTTCTTTTTGAGGTGCGGAAAGTTTTACTGTGTTTGACTCACGATAAAGGCTTTCGATTCGTTTCGTATACGTTGCAAAAAGAGTTCCCATTTCATCAATCGTCTTCTCCATTTGATCATTTAAAACTAATAGATACATTTTCAAGTTATCTTCAATTTGTTTTTTAGACGGCGGAACCTTTACGCCCAGTGCAAGATACTCATCAACTGTTTCCTGCAATTTACGTTTAATAAAATCTAATCTTACTTGCCCACATTGAAGTTTATTCCAACACCTCATTTCCTTGGGTAATACTGAACTCCCTGTTTTTTCTAAAGAATCTCGCACACTGATATATAAATCGCAGACTGATTTTCCTATATCGCTTCTATTATTCAGATGTTTTTTAGATATTCCTTTCTCATCCATTACTCTTTTAACAATGCAAAAATAAATTTCTTGCATCAATTCTGGGTGAATATTTGAATTTTTTTCAATTTCTTGAATAACTAAAGCTTCATAAGATGAATCAAATTTATGGGTCACAAGGTTGAATTTGATTTTTGAAGCAAGATATTTGTTTAATGTCTTAATAAATTGAATCTTTTTTTCTTCTGCATTGTGATCCGTCCCCATAGCAGCATTAAAACGATCCATAAAAGATCCATAATGGATAATGTCGCTTCCCATACCAATGCCCGCTAGCAAAGGAAGGATGTCACCTTTATTTAATCGCTCTACAAGTTCGTCTTCTTCTCCAATAACGACAGAATTTGCCTTTACTAAGCTGCCGAGCATGCTTGCAGGGGGCCGTAAATTGTTACTATCATTAATGCTATTCAATAAACTATTAGAATCACTATCGTTAGGATTAGCCACTTTATTTCTTTGTGCTTCCAATGCTCGCTTTATTAGTAAATCTGCAGATTTTTCGGCCTCGGCTGCAGCTTCTTGTAATTCTTGTTCCGATCTTGGCTTTAATAATTTTTTCTGATTCGTAATACTCTCTAAGAATTTGCTCTCTGAAAACATTGTCAAACTCTCCTGCCTATATTGTTTTAACGAGCAATACCGTCATGTGGTAAATGACTCTCAAACCTTATTCTTAATCCCTGAATAACGATAATTTCCTATTATTAAGGCTGTTATTTTACCAAGGTTTAACATTAAGTCAAGCGAAAAATTAACCTATCCAACATTAAAAGACGGGCAATCAATAACTGTTTGAATAATATAATTTTATTATTAATCGAATTGGGTAACCACCGTAATCATAGCTTATGAAGCTGGCGCTATTTTAGTGCGAATTCCCAATTCGTGTAGCTGATCTGGTGCAACTAATGAAGGAGCTCTGGTTAACGGACAGCTCGCCGTCTGGGTTTTCGGAAAGGCAATTACATCTCGAATGGATCCAGAACCTGTCATTAACATGATCAAGCGATCGATCCCAATAGCAAGGCCACCATGCGGCGGGCAACCAAATTTTAAAGCATCCAATAAAAAACCAAATTTGTCTTGTGCTTCCGTTGCTGAAATACCCAAAATTTCAAATACGGCTTGCTGCATTTCCGGAGTATGGATACGAATAGAGCCTCCCCCCAATTCTGTACCATTTAAAACGATATCATAAGCACGCGCCATTGCATGATGCGGATCCGCTTTTAATTTAGCAATATCTGATATTGTAGAGGCAGTAAACGGATGATGAACCGCCTGCCACCGAGTGTTGGTTTGATCGCGCTCAAACATTGGGAAATCAAGTACCCATAAAGGTTTCCATTCCCCTTGCAATAAACCTAAATCTTGACCTAATTTATTCCGCAACGCCGCTAATGAATCATTTACCACTTTCGCTTTATCAGCGCCAAAGAAAATGACGTCTCCCGATTGGCTATGCGTTCGTTTGATAATTTCCAGTAAAACATCATCTGATAAAAACTTCAAAATAGGGGATTGTAAACCATCGCGACCTTGTGAAAGATCGTTCACCTTAATATACGCTAAACCTTTTGCGCCATATAAACTGACAAAATGCGTACACTCATCGATTTCTTTTCGAGAAAGTTTTTCAACCCCCGCAGGAACACGCAACGCTGCCACGCGCCCTTCTTTATCTTGGGCTGGGCCTGAAAATACTTTAAACTCTACTTCTTGAACCAGATCGGAAATCTCCACTAATTCTAACGGATTTCTAAGATCGGGTCTATCGATCCCAAAACGCTGCATCGCTTCATGATGCGACATCCGCGGAAAAGGGTTCGGTAACGTTACGGATAAGAGCTCAGAGAATATTTTTCGTATCATTTCTTCGATAAGCGTCATGATCGCTTCTTCATCTAAAAATGAAGTTTCAATATCAAGCTGTGTAAATTCCGGTTGTCTGTCGGCTCGTAAATCTTCGTCTCGAAAGCATCGTGCAATTTGATAATAGCGATCAATACCCGACATCATTAACAACTGTTTAAAAAGTTGCGGTGATTGCGGTAAAGCAAAAAATGAACCTGGATGGGTGCGGCTGGGAACTAAATAATCGCGTGCGCCTTCGGGGGTTGCTTTGGTTAAAATGGGCGTTTCAATATCTAAAAATCCGTGATTATCTAAATAATTTCGCATCACACGAATGGCCTCTGATCGAAACTTAAGACGTGCAAACATCTCAGGTCGACGCAGATCTAAATAGCGATATTTTAAGCGAACTTCTTCAGTAACCGTTTGGTGATCATCCGGATAGAAAGGAAGCGGTTCTGCCTTGCTTAAAATTGCAAGCGTAGTCACCATTAATTCAACTTTTCCAGAAGGCAATGATTTATTTTCTGTTCCATTGGGTCGCAATCTCACTTCACCTTTTATAAGGACGACATATTCTTTTCGAATTTGTTCTGCCAAACTAAATAGCTCCCCCGAACTTTGCTCGGGAGAAAATACGGCTTGTACTAATCCAGTGCGATCGCGGATCTCTAAAAAAATTAGTCCGCCTAAATCTCGACGATAATGAACCCAACCCCCAATTGAAACGGTTTTACCAACGGAAGATTCGTTAATTTCGCCACAATAATACGTTCTCATCCTATTTTCCTAACATCATCGATTGTTCATTTATTCAATGCTTTCCGGGGATGATGAACTTGACGGTGTAGAAGTATCCGTACTGGAACCATCCCCCCCTTCCGAATTTTTTGCGGGTACCGCACTGTTATCGCCGCTCTCCACCAAATTTTTTTGATTATCTTTTTTAAAGTCGGTTTCATACCATCCACCGCCCTTTAAACGAAAAACAGATGCAGAAATTAACTTTTGTAATGCCGGCTGATGACATTGGTCACAGACTGTAAGGGGCTCGTCACGGATCCCTTGTATAATTTCTTTTCTTGCACCACATGCCCCACAAGCATATTCGTAAATGGGCATATCATACACCTCTATTGATAAAAACCATTTTGCTCATTATGCAGAATGGATGCAAACATTATTTCCTTAACTCTTCCCAGATTTCACGCATTTCTGCTTCAGCTTTCTTTTCTGATTCATCCATCGTATTTTCTGGATTTTCTTTGGCTGCCTTCGCACGACGTTTACCCGCCGTATTAATGCCCTGTTGTTCTTCCTCTAATGCCTCATTACGACAATTGATCTGCCCTTCTTGCCAACCACGCGCATACAATGCATCTTTTTCAAAGCGGGTATTATTTTTTCGATAAGCGAAATGCTTATCGCCGCCAAGACGCCGACCGGCCGAACAGCCATCGACATATCCTGAAACATAGGCAGGAGGATTGCCCTGCGCTAACATAAATTCTTGTTTATTCAATAAATAACGATCCGGATTGAGGCCTGTACAACCTGTTAAAACCCCCAAAACCCCTAATGCTAAAAAATGTAATTTAACTCTCATAAAAAGTCCCATCGTTAAATATCGGATTGTCAAAAGAATTCTAGCGTAGCATTTTTTATAAGCAGGTACAAATGCTAACGGTTGGGATATTTTTATGAGATTAATAGTTCAAATGGGTTATTCTTTACTGGAGTTATGTATAGTTATTAGTATCATTGGGATCCTCGCTACCCTTACTATCCCCCTCTATACAAACTTGCTGATGCGTCTTGAACGAGACTGGGTCTTGGATCGGCTCAAAACAACGATTGAATATCAACGACAAGAGGCCTGGATCCGCGGCAAAACCTTGACATTATGTCCCAGTAATAACCAGAAAACCTGTCATACAGAAACCGATTGGAGCGGTGGATTTATCTTATTGGCAAATCCATCCACAGATATCCCCTTACAACCAGAAATTTTGCTTGTTTCCGGGAGGTTAAAATATGGCAAACTCCATTTTGATGCCTATGGGCGGCACCTCCTTATCACAGCGTCAGGCACTACCGCCAACGTGGGGACATTCACTTACTGCCCTAACAATAGTGATAGACGGGAAGCGGACGCCTTGGTCATCAATAGAGCCTGTCGAACCTATAGACCTACCGAGCGCAATGGACAGGGAATATTGCTAAAAAACCTGGGAACGCCTGAAGAAAAGGGACTCACCTGCCGATAAATCGTTTATGGTTAAGATGAATCTCTCATCGTATTTCCGTGGCTTCACCATAATCGAACTCCTGATGGTGATTATGGTGACATCGATTATTGCTTCCTTGGCAGTCCCTGCGTATCGAACCTATATGGCCAATAACGAGGCAACCGATTTGGTCACAAAATTAACCGCCGCCTTACGATTAGCAAAAAGTGAAGCAGTCAACCGCAGCGCCTCGATTTCCTTATGTGCCATCTCTTCAGCAGGCGGAACAAATTGTAACAATGTTGCAACTAATTGGCTCTATGGCTGGCAAGTGGTTATTCCTTCCTCAGGAACTGTTTTATATACATTTCAACCGCAAAGCGCTACCGCAGTCAATGTAAGTCCCGGTACGAATATTTCTTTTTCTGCGAGCGGTTTTCCAACACCAACAACAGTGACGTTTACCATTAAACCAACTGGTTGTAGTCGAGGATTTATACTCAATTATTCAACGGTCACGTCAGGCGAGTTATTACAAACTACTACGGTGACATGCCCCTAAAGGAGGAATCATGAAAAAAAGTAGTATTGGATTTACGTTAATTGAAATAATGATTGCAATTGCTATAGTGGCTATTTTAGCGGCTATTGCCGTTCCAAATTATACAACGTATATCACTCAATCCAGACGGAATGAGGCACAAACCAATTTATTAAGTATCCAAGCAGAGTATGAACAATATTTTGCACAAAATAATGCGTATCCAACCAGTAATACGTTGCCGGGAGGCGGTGCAATCCCCTCTACAACGTATTATAAATATTCTTCTACTACCACCACGACAACTTACACGCTAACCGCTCAAGCGACTGGATCCCAGGCAAACGATACGCAATGTGCCACGATGACCATTAATAATACGGGTTTAGAGTCGCCTTCGGCTTGTTGGCCACAGTAACTGTCATGATTTCTTAAACAGTGTCGGGATTAACAGCACCACCCCAAAAAAGATTGCCATATCAGCAAGATTAAATGCCGGCCATTCCCAAGTTTTATAATACAGCAGAATAAAATCGGTCACCGATCCTAGCAAAATGCGATCGAGCATATTCCCAACCGCACCGCCGAAAATAAGCGCTAAGGCAAAACCTTCAAGCTTTTGTTTTGCAGACAGCCTACCCATCCATATATAAATAATGAAGCTCACCAAAAACCCTAAGCCGATAAAAAACCAACGCTGCCAACCAGGCGCTGAAGCCAATAAACTAAAAGCTGCACCTGTATTGTGTCTTAATACAAAATCAAAGCCAGGAAACACGATAATTTGTTTTAAAACCGTTAACTCTGTTGTCATATAATATTTGGAAATTTGATCAAAACCCATTACAAATGCCGCTACGGTTAACCATTTATCTCGCATCAATCCATCCTCCCTTGATTAGGCAAAACGCCTATCTTCTCCTTTGCCCGCAATATTATCAACACAACGCCCGCAAATCCCCGGATACGCTGCGCTACTGTTTACATCCGCCCGTCTATGCCAACATCGTTCACATTTTGGTTGTCGAGAGGCTGATATATTGATTTTCAAGCCCAATATCTCTATACCTGCAGAGCGTCCTTGCGTTGCCGTGGCTGGCGCATTGCTCTCTTTATAAAAATCCGCTCTGGAGGTTATCAGCACAAAACGCAATTCAGCTCCCAATGGCGCCAGTATTTCTTCCCGCCACCTCTCGTCCGCATAAATATCAACTTCCGCTTCTAAACCAGATCCAATTTTCCCTGCTGCTCGCGCTTCTTCTAATTTTTGATTAACCGCGTCTCGAAGTGTCACTACTTTTTCCCAGAATTTATCGGCATAGACAATTTCTTTTTTAGGGTCTAATTTGGGTAATTGCGAATACCACTCTGACATAAACACCGACTGAGATCGCTCACCCGGTAAATTCTGCCAAATTTCTTCCGCGGTAAAACTCAGGATGGGTGCTATCCACCGCACCAAACATTCGGCAATATAATAAAGGGCAGTTTGCGCTGAACGACGCGGCAATCCTTCGGCCTTTCCGGTATATTGCCTATCTTTTATAATATCTAAATAAAAACTGCCTAAATCGATAGAACAATAATGATGAATGGCTTGATAAATTAAATGAAATTGATATTCGTGATAGGAGCGAGTGATACTTTCTTGTATTTTTCTTGCTTTTTCAACGATATAAACGTCTAAAGCCAACATTTTCTCAGGGGGAACCAAATCGGCCTTTGGATCAAAACCATTTAAATTAGCCAATAAAAAACGGGCAGTATTGCGAATGCGCCGATAACTATCACTGATTTGTTTTAAGATATCATCAGATACCACCATTTCTCCTCGATAATCGGTAGAGGCTACCCATAAGCGTAAAACGTCCGCTCCGAGTGTTCCGACCACTTTTTCTGGCGCAACCACATTACCCAATGACTTAGACATTTTATGGCCATTCGCATCGACCGTAAAACCATGGGTTAACACTTGTTTGTAGGGTGCAACATGGCGCATCGCAACTGAGGTTAACAATGAAGATTGAAACCAACCTCGATGTTGATCTGAACCTTCCAAGTATAAATCTGCCGGAAATTGTAATGCTTTGTTTCTTTCTAAAACACAAGCATGGTATACCCCCGAATCAAACCACACATCCAAAGTATCTACTATTTTTTCATAGTGTTTCGCATCTTCTTTTAATATTTCATCTGGGCTTAGATCATACCAAGCTTCTATGCCCTGTTGTTCTACTCGTTTTGCAACTAACTCCATCAGTGCGGGCGTCTTCGGATGAAGATTACCTGTTTCTTTATGCACAAATAAACACATAGGAACACACCAGGTTCGTTGTCGTGAAACGCACCAATCGGGTCGATCCTTAATCATTCCCTCCATTCTGGCTTGTCCCCAGTTTGGGACCCATTGTACGGTTTTAATCGCTTGTAAGGTTTTTTCCCGCAAGCGTTGTTGTTCCATGCTGATAAACCACTGCTGAGTAGCCCGAAAAATAAGCGGTGTTTTATGGCGCCAACAATGCGGGTAGCTGTGTTGAATTTTACTTTGATGCACTAAATAGCCGTTTTCTGCTATGACTGCTATGATCCGTTCATTTGCCTTTGTCACATGCAAACCTGCAAAAAGCGGCGTGCTGGAAATAAAGCAACCATCACTACCCACTGGATTTTCCAGAGGTAAATGGTATTTTTCCCCAACAATAAAATCATCTTGGCCATGCGCAGGCGCCGTGTGTACACAACCCGTTCCAGAGTCTAAAGTAACATGATCACCTAAAACAACTGGCACTTTTTTGTCGTAAAAAGGATGCTGACATAATAAACCTTCTAACGCTACGCCTGGACATTCTGCAATAATATCAAAATGGGTAATACCGATCGTTACCGCAAATTTTTCTGTTAATTCTTTTGCAATAATATACCCCTGATGCTTTTCCTTATCCACCATCAAAACATAGTTAAACTCTGCATTCACCGCAACCGCTTCATTGGCCGGCAACGTCCATGGCGTCGTCGTCCAAATCACTGCCCAGACGGGTAAATGCTTTTTCCTATTATTTAAAATTGGGAATATTTGGGATAGTCTTTCATCTGCAATCGGAAAACCCACTTCAATTGAGGGCGAGGTTTTATCTTGATATTCCACTTCTGCTTCTGCTAACGCTGAACCACAATCTAAACACCAATGCACCGGTTTATAGCCCTTTTGCAAATGGCCATTCTCAATGATGCGCGCAAGCGATCGAATAGTATCCGCTTCATACTGAAAATTCATGGTGAGATAAGGGTGTTCCCAATCGCCTAACACTCCTAATCGAATAAACGCATCGCGTTGTAAATCGATTTGTTTTAGCACATATTCACGGCATTTTTCCCTAAAGGTTTTTGCATCGATTTTAACCCCTGGTTTCCCGACTTGCTTTTCGACTTTTAATTCCACGGGCAAACCGTGACAATCCCAGCCTGGGACATAAGGCGCATAAAATCCGCTCAGGGTTTTGGATTTCAGTACAAAGTCTTTTAATATTTTGTTCACTGCGTGCCCAACATGGATCGGACCATTGGCATAGGGCGGCCCGTCAGACAAAATAAATTTTTCCCGGCTCATTCCGATTTCTGCTAATTTTTCAGTAATTTTAATGGATTTCCAATGCGCTAAAATTTCAGGTTCGCGTTTAGCCAAATCTGCCTTCATCGGAAACGCGGTATTCGGCAAATTTAAAGTCGCTTTGTAATCAGTGCTCATGATTCTACTGCCTTTACTAAAATATGATCTAATCGTAAGCCGGTTGCAAACAAAATGCCTACATAAGCAAGTGCACCCGATCCAATCAGCAAAATAAGGGTTACAATGCGCTCCAGGTGCGAAAAGGTAAACCACGCTTCTAACGGTGGCCTAAAATAAATGATCATTGCTGACATTGCTGCCAATGCAAAACCTAACCGAATACTCAGCAAACCCCAACCCGGTTGAAGTTGGTAAACTTTACGTTTCAATAAACCTACCCCCAACAAGCCTGCATTTAATAACGCCGCTAATGAAGTCGCTAAAGCAAGTCCCGTGTGAGACATTGGCATAATAAGAACGCCGCTTAATATTGCATTCGCCACCACGGTTAACATCGCGATTCGAACCGGTGTTTTAATATCTTGTTTGGCGTAGTAAGCAGAGGCAAATATTTTAACTAACATAAAACCCATAATCCCCACCGAATAAGCAATTAAACAGGATTGACTGAATAATACATCTTTCTCGGTAAAACGACCCGATTGAAACAAAGTTGCCAAGAGTGGACCCGCTAATAAAGCTAATCCCAAGGCTGCCGGAAACCCGATCAGCATCACCCAACGTACCCCCCAATCAAGCGTCATGGAAAAATCTTCCGTTTCCGCTTTGGTGTGATGTCGCGCTAAACGCGGCAATACTACCGTTGCCAGCGCTACCCCAAAACCTCCCAATGGAAATTCCATTAAACGTTCTGCGTAATATAACCAAGATACGCTGCCAACTGGTAAAAATGAAGCAAACACTGAACTTAACATCAAATTTAATTGATTCACGGAAACACCCAATAATGCCGGCGCCATTAATAACAAAATGCGTCGAACGCCCGGATCTTTCCAATCCATCCGAGGATGGGGCAATAAATGTATTTTTCTTAAAAACGGAATTTGAAAGAGCAGTTGCACGATACCGCCCGCTAATATTCCCCACGCTAATGCCGTGACAGGTTCTGCGACCAAAGGAGAAAGCCAAATCGCCGCTGCAATCATCGTCAAATTTAAAAAAACCGGTGTAAATGCAGGAACCGCAAAGCGTCCGTAAGAGTTTAAAATACCACCCGCAAAAGCGGTTAAAGAAATAAACAAAAGATACGGAAAAGTGATCTTTAACATATCAGATGCCAACACTAACCGTAGATCTCCTCCCACCGTTGCAAAACCCGGTGCAAAAATCAGAATCAGCACAGGGGCTATAACCATCCCCAAGATTGTGACGACTATCAATGCAAAACTTAAACAGCCTGCGACGCGATCCACAAATAATTGCACTGCTTCGTGAGATTGCTTGGTTTTATACTCGGATAACATCGGAACAAAAGCCTGTGAAAAAGCCCCCTCCGCAAAGAGCCGCCGTAGAAAATTGGGAATTTTAGAGGCCACAATAAAGGCGTCATAACTGGAATTCGCTCCAAAAAAATGGGCGGCGACAATATCTCGAATAAATCCAAAAACACGGGATATAAGAGTCATGCCCCCAACTACTGCGGTGGATTTTAAAAGTTGCTTGCTCATCGTGCCTCTTGTATCAAACTGGCTATTAATAGTAACCTGGCCAACATCACAATGCTAGGACGATCTTATGTATCCATTGATCCAAATGCTTCCTGGCCACTACAAACGGTTCTTCGCCGGCTACCCTTGGGTTTACGCCAACGAAATCGTTCAAAGTCATTCGACTAAAAATATAGCGCCTGGCTCGCTCGTTCAACTTGAACATCTCAGTAAACCGATTGCAACCGGCTATTTCAACCGACATTCGCTCATTGCGTTTCGGGTACTATCACGGATCCCAACGGAAACAATCGATGCCAATTTTTTTCATCACCGTCTGCTTCTTGCCAAAAAATTTCGAGATCAATTTTTTGCAGCGCCTTTTTACCGATTAATTCATGCGGAAGCAGATGGATTACCAGGCTTAATTATCGATCGCTTTGATGATGTTCTCATCGTACAAATCAATACTCACGGCATGGAAAAATTAAAAGAACCTTTCATACAAGCCCTGCAATCGCTCTTCAACCCCAGCACCATTTACATTAAAAATGATTCTCCCATCCGAAAATTAGAAGACTTAACAATCAGTGATCCTGAAATCATTGGCAGCCCTTTATCCACGCTAAAAGTGATCGAAAATCAAACGGAATTTAGCGTTGCAATGCAAGGCAGCCAAAAAACGGGGTGGTTTTTTGATCACCGCGAAAACCGACAACTGATTGCAAGCTTAGCAAAAAACAAAACGCTTCTAGATTATTTTTGTTATAGTGGCGGTTTTAGCATAGAAGCAGCAAAAACCGCGACAAAAGTGATTGGCGTTGACAGCAGTGAGAATGCCCTACAAAATGCACGTGCATCTGCCGCTTTAAATAACGTTTCCGAAAAAACCGAATTTATCTGTAATGATGTATTCAAAGACATGGAAGCACGTGCAACGCAATCACAAAAATTTGATATTGTCGTACTCGATCCCCCCGCTTTTGTAAAATCCAAAAAAGATCTCACAACCGGCTTAAAAGGGTATGAAAAATTAATCAGCAAAGCTTTGCCCTTGGTTGTCCCAGGCGGTTTATTATTAATTGCGTCGTGCTCTTATCATGTCAAAGAAGCGGATTTAAAATTGTGTTTAGCAAGAGCCCTTCAGAAAAATCACCGCGAAGGACGGATTTTAAAAACGCTCACCGCAGGACCCGATCACCCTTTACACCCAATGCTGGAAGAATCTAGTTATTTAAAGGGGTTTTTGGTGGGAGTGTCTCCCCCTTGACAACCTGATCCCATTTTCGGCATCATGCCCCTTTAATTGTTGTTACCCTAAATAAAGTTATTCGGAGTACTTACTTTGGCCAATACAATTCAAGCGAAAAAAAGAGCTCGTCAAAACGAAAAACGTCGTCAGCGCAATGCGAGCCAACGTTCCACCATGCGTACCTATTTGAAGCGCGTGATTAAAGCCGCCGC
>JAJZUR010000033.1 GCA_021848375.1 Pseudomonadota bacterium
CCTAAAAAAGGTAGGCTTTACTGTCAGTGTTATCCGAAGCCATGATAACCTCAAGCACGCAAAGGATTAAGTTAGGAGAAAAACATGGAATATAGGAATTCAGCCTACCGATTTGGAATCGTTGCTAAATTTTTTCATTGGACAATTGCCTTATTGGTGATCGCTCAATTTTACCTCGCTTGGTGGACTATTTATATGCTCCCGGAGCATTCTCCTACCGCTGCCTTTTACATTGGCGTTTTGCATAAGCCATTTGGGATCTTAATCCTCGTTTTAGTCGTGCTGGGTATCCTCTGGCGCATGAATAATTCCCATCCCGCTTATCCTTATGGTATGCCGTTGTGGGAACAACTCGGCGCGCTCATTGTCCAAAATCTGCTCTATTTATGTCTCATCGTGATGGCTATCTCCGGGGTCATTTCTTCTGATGCCGCAGGTCATCCACTCAATTTCTTTGGTTTATGCCAATTCCCAACCTTTATGGAACCAAATAAAGAAATAGACGAACTATTTTTTAATATTCATCAATACGCTGCTTATTTTTTGGCGGCGTTGGTTGTTATCCATATTGCCGCCGCGATAAAGCATCATTTTTGGGATAAAGATACTGTGCTAAAAAGTATGTTATGACACCTTACTTCGCACGAATAGGACGATAGTGCGGCTCCCATCGGGAGTTTTTGACAGCGTCGATCGCAGAAATATCCGGATCAATCGTTGCCTCACCGCTTTTCCGCGCTTCTTCAACGATCGCAACGGCAATCTGAAATGCAACATCTCTCGCCTCGCTTAACGGAGGCAATAACGGGACGTTTTTACCTTTTGGCGCTGATCGACTTAACGTCTGACACGCAACCCATAGCATATCATCCGTGAGATGACGGGCTTTGGCAGCAATTAAGCCAAGACCAATGCCCGGAAATGAGAAGACATTATTGCACTGCGCGCAATTTCCAGGAAAAGGACTGCCCGTCGCGACGAGTGCTGTATTATTAGTCCATTTGAGTAAATCCAGCGGAGTTGCCTCAGATTGTTCATTGGGATTAGACAAAGGAAAGATGATAGGGCGAGGCGTATGTGCAGCCATCGACCGTACGATTTGCTCCGTAAAAGCGCCACCTTGTGCAGAGCACCCAATTAAAATAGTCGGCTTTACGCTGGCAACCACCTCTGCCAACGCCATGCCACCCTGCTCTTCCCGCGCATAGGGTTGCTGAAAAAGCGTTAAATTAGGTATGCCTTTGCCTAATAACCCTTCACGATCCACTAACCAAATTCGATGGCGTGCCGTTAATGCATCTACGCCTTCGCGGCGCATGCTATCAATTAGTCGATCTGCAATGCCCACCCCAGCGGTGCCTGCGCCGAAAATAACAATCCGTTGATCGGACAATTTACCTTGTATGTGATTCAGTGCGGTTAATAATGCAGAAATTGCCACAACCGAAGTGCCTTGCATATCATCATTAAATGTACAAAGTTGATCGCTATAGCGATCTAAGATGCGTCGCGCATTATCACGACCAAAATCTTCCCAATGTAAAAACGTATTGGGCAAATGTTTTTTAACGGCATTCACAAAACGTTCGATAAATTGATCATATTCCTTCCCTTGAATTCTCGGATGGCGCCAGCCAAGATATAAAGGATCATCGAGTAATTTTTGATTGTTCGTCCCGACATCTAATAAAATCGGTAACGTATGGTAAGGATTAATTCCACCACACATGGTATACAACATTAATTTGGCAATAGGAATATCAATTGCACCGACCCCCTGATCGCCTATCCCTAACACTCGCTCACCATCCGTTACGACGATAACGGTGATTTCCGGATGCGTCCGATTCTCCAAAATCAGCTCGATTTTGTCTTGATCCGGAAAAGCAATGTATAAACCGCGCGGTTGTCTAAATTCATGGCTAAATTGTTGCACCGCTTTACCAACACTGGGCGTGTAAACAATGGGGATCATTTCAACCAAATGTAATGAGACTAATTTATAAAATAAAATTTCATTTTTGTCGTGTGAATTATTTAAATAGATATGTCTTTGTAAATCACTTTTATATTTCTTATATTGTTTATAAGATCTAACAACCTGTTCTTCTAAAGTTTCAATCCTGTGTGGGAGTTTTCCCAATAATCCTAATTCACAACGTTCCTGATAGGTGAATGCCGTCCCTTTATTTAATAACGGGGTAGTTAATAACTCCTTCCCTCTCAAGCCAGTTGCTATCCATTCTTCTCCAGATTGCGGATCATAACATAGTTCAAATTGAAGCATACGCTCTCCCTGGTCCTTATCCTACCCACTTTCGTGCATTTCTAAAGAGCCGAAGCCAGGGCGCATTTTCGCCCCAACCATTAGGATGCCATGAATATTGAACCGATCTAAAAGCACGTTCGGGATGCGGCATCATTATCAATATGCGGCCATCTGCAGTCGTTAACCCAGTTATCCCAAGTGAGGATCCATCCGGATTCGCTGGGTAAGTTGTGGTTTTTCGGCCGCGACTATCGACATAACGAAGCGCAATTAACTCTTGCTTTAAGGCCTCTTCTTCAATTTTTTCACTTAAAAACAGAGCTCGCCCTTCCCGATGAGCGACTGGCACAATTAATCGAGATCCTTCCATACCCTTTAAAAAAAGGGACTCCGTTTGTTGCACTTCCACTAAACATAAACGTGATTCAAATTGTTCAGAATAATTTTGGATAAAATGCGGCCAAAGCGCTGCCCCAGGAATGAGTAATCGCAAACCGCTTAATACCTGACAGCCATTTGAAACCCCAAGCGTAAAAGTATCATTTCTCTTAAAGAAATTTTCAAATTCTTGTTTTAAGCTTGGATTAAATAAGATCCGCTTTGCCCAGCCAAGACCCGCCCCCAATACGTCGCCATACGAAAATCCAGGACATACAACCAGGCCTTTAAATTCAGAGAGTAATAACTGCCCTTTCTCGAGATCCTCCATATGAACATCAACACATTCAAATTGCGCTCGATCAAAGGCTGCTGCCATTTCGACATGACCATGCGTTCCGCGATCCCTTAAAACCGCTAATAGCGGGCGCACGCCTCGATTTATCATTGCAGCAGTAATATCCAGACTAGGATCAAATTCCAAGTGCTCATTTAAACCGGGATCCTCGCGATCTTGGATCAATTCAAATTGTTTTTTTGCGCAACGTGGATTGTCCCGCAAAGATTGCAAATGGTAACTTGTTTCTGACCAAACTTGTTGCAAAATAACCCGTTCTTCACTAAATACAACTTCATTATGAAAAGTAATGCTAAACTTATCAGTGTGATCAATTGATCCTATCACATACACATTAGGTACATCCCCATCATAAAATTCAGCTAAAACTGATTCGGTATATTCCGATCTTATTTGAATCACAGCGCCCAATTCTTCATTAAAAAGAATTGTTTCTAAATCTGTACCAAGCTCACTTAAGTCTAAACTAAGACCAATATGGGTTGCGAAAGCCATTTCACAAAGGGTGACAAACAAACCGCCATCAGAACGATCATGATAGGCCAATATTTTTCCCTCAACATGCAGTTGACGCAAAGTCGAAAAAAAAGCTTTTAAAATGAGCGGATCTTCTACATCAGGGGTTTTGACATCTATCAGGTTGAGTGTTTGCCATAAGGCGCTTCCCCCCATTCGTTGCAAACCATTGGCTAAATCAACAAATAGTAATACAGTTTCCGCCTCTTTTAACATCATTGGTGTTAGGGATTGCCGAACATCCATCACCGGTGCAAAAGCACTAATGACAAGCGAACAAGGCGCGACTATCGTTTGTTTCACCTCATTCTCTAGCAATTTACTGGGATAGCTCTTTGCTTCTTGGCTTGCAACAACCGTTATCCCCAATGCTGGGCATAACTCCGATCCAATGGAATGCACCATGGCCTGCAGCGCTTCTACTGCTAAAGACTCTTCAGCTATTTGCCAATTTGCAATCATTCGAATGTCAGATAATGCGCCAATGTTCGCCCCTACAATATTGGTGATAGCTTCCGCAACCGCAATCCGCGCACTTGCTGTTGGATTCTCTACTGCCAATGGGGTTCGTTCTCCAATCGCCATGGCTTCCCCTTGATAGGAATCAAACCCACGTACGGTTACCGCACAATCCGCCACAGGCACTTGCCAAGGACCCACCATTTGATCTCGCGCCACCAAGCCACTTGCGCCTCTATCGCAGAGGGTAATCAAGCATGATTTGTCAGCAACTGCTGGTAAACGCAATACTCGATAAATAAGATCCCGCAGCGCATATTTGTCACACCGCGCGTTCGGTTGAATGTCGTTCTCAATTTTTTCAATAGTTTTTGGATCATTTGAAGCATTTCCAAAGAAAAAAGATACAGGCATATCAATTGCAAAATGCTTAGCACGACTATCAAACACTTTCATTTCAGCTTCTTCAGTTATTTTTCCAAGAATAGAATATGGACAACCTTCCCTTTTAGCAATTTCTTGAAAAGTCTGTCTACTTTTTTCAGCAACCAGAATAATATAACGTCCAGGCGTCTCATTAAACCATAATTCAAGCGGTGAAAAGGCAGCTTCAACGCTTGGGATAAATCGACATTCAAATTGACCGCCCAGTGACTGCTGATGTAAAATTTCCAAAAGCGTAGTACCAATACCGCCTGTTCCAACACTTTTAAGATATACAATAGGGCTTTCAATGCCAAAGTTTATACAGGCATTAATGACTTCTTGACAGCGGCGTTGCATTTCGGGATGTTCTCGCTGCAGAGTAAAGCAATGAAATGGGCTTCCATTATTTACCTTCACGTCAATAAACATAGATGGCGTACCCATTACGATAACAGACATCCCCGATTGCAATGCCGATTTGCGTACTTGCAAAGGGCGGATATGACCAATGCCGCCGGTAACGACCAAGGGCTGTAAATAGCCGAAGAGAACGCGTTTCTCATCAACGTTCATACCCATTTGTTCAAAGGTTCTAAAGTATCCGCAAAGATTCGGTATACCATATTCATTATTAAACTGTGCTAATCGCTCAGAGGTTAACAATATCACTTCTAATGCTGAAGGGGTTTCTTCAGGTATCGCATGATAATTCTCCCAAGGCTGCAAAAATCCTGGGATCCGCAAATTCAAAATGCTTATCCCTAAAAAGGCTCCTTTAGGTTTAGCACCTTTCCCGATATCCATCCCTTTTCGGATGGCTTTTCCTATGCCAACCGGTCTGTCTGCTTGATTCACCGAGGAAAATACCACTAACCCAATGGCTTCAGGATAATATTGGTAACGCCGAGTTTCAGGCTGTACAAAAAAAAGCCCGCTACGACCCCCTTCAATAACCGCCGCATGTTCTTGATAGGCAGAGAGGATCCCTCGAGAATTGATTTGATAAGTATTTTTAAGTTTAGGATGAATATATTTTTTAAGTATACAACTTTGCTTTGCATAAACTTCAGCAAAAGCCTGACATTCCGTATCTGTTAAATTACGTTTTAATCTTAAACTAACCTCTTGCAAATATTCTATTTCAGGCTCAGTTAACCCCAAATTAAACGTTTTATTGGCTTGCAATAGCACAGCACGACCTTTGCTTAAAATATCAATTTGTACAGATGAATAAGGTTTTTTTTTGGAAAAATAAGTTTGCAGATCTGAAAATTGAAAGTAAACGGATTCCGTTAAAACATCGTGTAAAACCAAAGCGATGACTTGTTCATCGCCCCAAGTCAATTTTTCACTGGCAGAGAGAATATAAACAATTCCCCGTTCTATTTTTTTTACAGATCGTAATCCACACAGCAATGCTAACTCTGTTGCTTTAAGTGACCAGCTAGAAACCGTGCCGGCTTTTGGAACCACAATAACATTATGGTGATTGACTGTCTCTGGTAAAGTAGTTGATGAACTAAAATTTCCATATTGTAATAAGTTTGATAGCACACCATTTTCTGCCGGGGTTAACTCCCTTTCAATCTCGATAAAATGTACAAATTCAGCCGCCAAGCTATTTACTTGAGGCACTACATTGTTGATGAGGCTAAGTAACCGTTCCAGTCGAAAATAGGAAAGGGCGAGTGAACCTCGCATGATGAGCATAATTTACCTCGAGCAGCGTCAATCTCGCCTTATTTATACTAAGCGATTCTTGAAAAAAACGCAAAATGTTCGGATACTTTAGCGTTAAATTGAAGTACCAAACCACTTTTTTCTCTTAAAACATGCTCAAACATTTTGCACATTTCAGGCCTTCAAAACACTTAAGTTCGCAAGCAAAATAATAGGTTCTACACTATCTAAAGCCAGTAAAGCTATGTCAATCTTTGAGGTACCAATAATGGATGCTTTTTCGGCAATTTCTTTTATTACTTTGGACTCGGTTCCCAACACTTTAATCACATTAATAATCAAAGGGTCATCTATGTTTTTTAAGCAGTGCTCGCTGTTTTCTACTAATTTACGTGCTTCCTGCAAGTCTCGCCTTACGATCTAATAGCATATTCTTATTATCAATAACATCTATTAGACTAGGTAGCGTTTGTTTCAAGTGATGGGTTAGCTTTTTAGATCTAAAACATCTTGCATATCATACAAATCAGGTTTTTGCTGCATCAGCCATTTCGCAGCTTCAATAGCGCCCCTAACATAGGCAGAAGGATCTAATGCTCGATGGGTGATTTCCAAAGTTTCGCCGTCTAAAGAAAAAAGCACTTTATGTTCTCCCGTAGCATTACCCAGACGAAGCGAAGCCATCGCCACGTTAGAATTTTTATTACCCCTTTTCAGAAAAGAACGCTCCATAATTTCTGCCATGTGTAATGCAGTTCCAGAAGGTGCGTCTTTTTTATTTTTGTGATGCAAATCGGTAATGGCAATATCTGCCTTATCCGTTAACAAATTTGCCGCAATGTCCAATAATTTATAAGCAACATTCACAGCAATGCTCATGTTCGGCGCACATACAATGGGAATTTTTTTCGCCGCTATTTTGATTTGGTTTTTTTGATCTTCCGTAAATCCCGTGGTGCCAATGACCATGCGGGTATTATGCTGCAGGGCAAAGGCTAGATGTTCTAAAACTGCCTCGGGCGGCGCAAAATCAATTAATACATCTAACGGTACTTTTTTGGGGGAGAAAACTTCTTTGGTCGAAATAGGATCGGTTCTAATAATTTTGCCAGCCAATTTCATGTTTTTATCTGCTTCAACCGCTTTAACAATTAATTGTCCCATCCTGCCATGAGCGCCCGAAACCGCAATATGGATCATTAAAATTTCATCTCCTCAAAAAAACGTTTTACCCGCTGAAACCACGTATGGATCTTCGGAGTATGTCCCGTTTCACTATTGAGACTCGTTTCAAATTCTTGCAGTAACTCCTTTTGACGTTTGCTAAGATTAATGGGTGTTTCAACCAAAATTCGGCAGAGTAGATCGCCTGGGACATTACGCCGCACCGTCTTTACCCCTTTGCCTTTAACACGCAATAGTTGGGCATTTTGTGTTCCAGCAGGGATCTTTAATTTGACTCGCCCCTCTAAGGTTGGAACATCTAATTCTCCACCCAGCGCTGCGAGACTAAAACCAAGGGGGACGTCGCAATACAAATCTCCCCCCTCACGGGTAAAAATATCATGGTGACGCACATGTACTTGCACATAAAGATCCCCCGCGGGTCCTCCATGGGAACCCGCTTCACCTTCTCCCGCTAAACGGATCCTATCCCCATTATCTACGCCGGGTGGAATATGAACGGAGAGCGTTTTTTGTTCCTGCACACGTCCTTGGCCGCGGCATTTTGCACACGGATCTGTAATAATTGAGCCTTGCCCACGACACGTTGGGCAGGTTTGCTGAATGGCAAAAAAACCTTGCTGCATGCGTACTTGACCCATGCCGCCGCAAGTACTGCATGCTTTCGGTTGAGTCCCCGCTTTAGCGCCGCTGCCTTTACATTCTGTACAACTGACGAGGGTCGGAACTTTTATTTGTACCGTCTTACCGCGTACCGCGTCTTCTAAACTAAGTTCAAGATTATAGCGTAGATCAGAACCCGCTTCCGCATGTGAGGCAGCTCCCCCTCTCCCCCGTGCACCCCCGAAAATATCGCCAAAAATATCCCCGAAAATATCGCTGAAATTGCCAGCGCCTCCACTAAAACCTCCTGCGCCAGCCGTTGCATCTACGCCTGCATGACCAAATTGATCATATGCCGCGCGCTTTTGCGTATTCGATAACACTTCATACGCTTCGCTTAGGCGTTTGAATTCTTCTTCCGCTTTTTTATCGCCCGCGTTTCGATCCGGGTGATGTTTCATCGCAAGCTTTCGATAGGCCTTTTTTATGTCGGCTTCACTGGCATTACGGGCAACACCAAGCGTCTCATAATAGTCACGCTTTGCTGCCATTTTATTTCTTATTCTCCTTCACTTCTTCAAATTCCGCATCAACGACATTTTCTTTGCCGCCACTCGTTCCAGTGTCACCGCCTCCGTGTGTTTCTCCTGCTGCTTCAGACGCTGCACCGGCTTGTCCCGTCTGTTGCTGATGCGCATAGAGCCGTTCAGCCATTTTACCGGATACCTCTGCTAGCGCTTCCGTTCTTCTTTCAATTTCCGCTTTATCATTACCTTTTAGGACTTCTTTCAATGCTTCAGCGGCCTTGGTGATCTGATCGCGTTCTTCCGCACTCACTTTATCACCCATTTCTTTTAAGGATTTTTCAGTCGCATGCACCATGCTATCAGCATGATTGCGTGCAGAAACCAATTCATGGAATTTCTTATCTTCCTCAGCATGCGCTTCCGCATCCTTTACCATACGTTTGACTTCTTCTTCATTAAGACCACTGGAAGCCTTAATAACAATCTTTTGTTCTTTACCGGTCGCCATGTCTTTCGCTGAAACACTTAAGATCCCATTGGCATCAATATCAAACGCAACCTCAATTTGCGGCACTCCACGAGGCGCCGGTGGAATATCGGTTAAATCAAATTGGCCCAAGAATTTATTGGCAGAAGCTTGTTCACGTTCTCCTTGAAAGACGCGAATCGTAACGGCCGTTTGACTATCTGAAGCCGTTGAAAACACTTGCGTTTTCTTGGTTGGAATGGTGGTATTTTTTTCGATGAGTTTCGTCATCACGCCACCCATGGTTTCAAGCCCCAAAGATAACGGCGTTACGTCTAATAACAACACATCTTTCACATCACCAGATAACACACCCCCTTGAATCGCTGCACCAATGGCTACCGCTTCATCCGGATTCACATCTTTTCTCGGCTCTTTGCCAAAGAAATCTTTCACAACTTCTTGCACTTTTGGCATACGGGTTTGGCCGCCGACCAAAATAACCGCATCAATTTGCGCCGCAGTTTTACCGGCATCTTTCATTGCAATGCGGCAAGGCTCTACTGTTTTGCTGACTAAATCTTCCACTAACCCTTCGAGCTTAGCTCGGGTTATCTTCAAATTAAGATGTTTAGGACCACTGGCATCCGCCGTAATGTAAGGTAAGTTTACTTCGGTCTGTTCACGAGAAGAAAGTTCAATTTTCGCTTTTTCTGCTGCTTCTTTTAAACGCTGCAAAGCAATCGGATCTTTTTTCAAATCAATACTGCTTTCTCGTTTAAATTCTGACACTAAATAATCCATCACTCGAACGTCAAAATCTTCACCGCCTAAGAATGTATCCCCATTCGTTGCCAACACTTCAAATTGATGTTCGCCTTCCACTTCGGCTATATCAATAATCGAAATATCAAAAGTGCCTCCTCCCAAATCGTACACGGCAATGGTCATATCGCCTTTTTGTTTATCCATGCCAAACGCAAGCGCTGCCGCTGTTGGTTCGTTAATAATGCGCTTTACTTCTAACCCAGCGATGCGGCCAGCATCTTTAGTTGCTTGACGTTGGGAATCATTAAAGTACGCAGGAACCGTAATCACAGCAGAAGTCACGGCTTTACCCAAATAATCTTCCGCGGTCTTTTTCATTTTGGCTAAGACTTCCGCAGAAATTTGTGGCGGCGCTATTTTTTGACCATCCACTTCTAACCAAGCATCGCCATTATCGGCACGAATAATGGGAAAAGGAACGATATCTTTATCTTTGGCAACCACTGGATCGTCATAACGGCGGCCAATCAATCGTTTAACGGCATAAAAGGTACGCGTCGGATTAGTGATACGTTGATTTTTAGCAGGTCTACCAACCAATTTTTCGCCTTCTTTGGTATAAGCAACCACGGATGGCGTTGTTCTATCTCCTTCGCTGTTTTCGATCACTTTGACGGTGCCATGTTCCATCACCGCCACACAAGAATTCGTGGTTCCTAAATCAATACCGATGACTACTTCAGACATTTTCTACTCTCCCCTTAAAATTTGTGCCTAGATCCTCTTCTCTCGTCAAGATCTTAAGCCTTGGTTCATAAAATTGGGTCAATATTCTTAATTTCAAGTTCCCACTATCGATTTCTATTCTGCCTCCGCCTTAGACACAATTACCCGAGCAGGTCTTAGCAGCCTATCGTGCAAAGTAAATCCTTTTTGAACAACGATTAATATCTTATTCGGTTCTACATCATTATTCACTTGGGTAGAAAGCGCCTCATGACGCATGGGATCAAAACTCTCCCCAAGGGGATTCAGCAGGTGGATCCCAAATTTTTCCAAGGTATTGATCAATAACTTATAGGTAAGTTCCATCCCCTCACGTAAACCCTTCTCTTCTTCTGGATGGCTGGCAAGACCATGATCTAGACTATCCACCACCCCTAAGAGCTCCCGAGCAAATTTCTCGATTCCGTATTTATGCGCGTTTTCAATATCGATAACTGCCCGGCGCCGGCCATTTTCGGCATCTGCTCGGGTCCGCAAAAAGAGATCCCAATTCTCAGCTGCCTTGCGTCGAGCTTCTTCTAATTCTTGTGTCATATCAGCTTTACTATCTGCTGGTGTACTTGGCGCTTCCGGCGCTTCCGGCGCTTCCGCCTTTAGATCTGATTCTTCGTGATTACTCACCTATACCTCCTCATGATTCCCACTCTCCAATATTTCACTAAATGGGGTCTATACTCTCTGATTCAAGCCCGAGAGCTATTATGGTGCTGCACTAAGCCTGAATCCGGTCGGATTTTACCACCAAATAAGCTATACGCCAATTGCAGCTTTGCAACTTGCTTATTCTCCGTTTCGCCGATTACACTATATTGAGTTATTTCATATATAGACTTAAGGTAATGAATGCATGAGTGGCCATTTCACTAAAATTGGATTGTTTGCAAAACACAATAACAATAGTGTGATTGATACGCTGGAAAAGTTGATCCGATTCCTCAAAAAGCGTGGCCATAGCCTAACCATTGAATCGCAAAGCGCGGCGCTTATACCCAATTTACCGCTGCCAGCTCTTGAGCGCGAAACCTTAGGAAAGCACTGCGATCTCGTCATTGTCATCGGTGGGGATGGGAGTCTTTTAAATGCTGCGCGTGCCGTTGTTAAAGACGAAGTGCCCATCTTAGGGATCAATCGCGGCCGCTTAGGTTTCTTGGCGGATATTTTGCCGCGCGACATGGAACAAACCTTAACCCCTATTTTAGATGGGCGTTACCAAGAAGAGCGCCGTTTTTTACTACAAGCCAACGTACACCGCGCTCAAAAAATCGTTTTTGAAGCAACTGCTCTCAATGATGTCGTTCTCTATAGCGGCTATGTGGCACGCATGATTGATTTTGAGGTATCGATTGACAATCTCTTTGTATTGCGCCAACAAGCGGATGGCATTATCGCCGCAACCCCTACGGGATCCACGGCTTATGCGCTCTCTGCAGGCGGGCCGATCCTCTACCCCACTTTAAATGCTATTGCACTAAGCCCACTTTGTCCGCATACGCTGAGCAGCCGGCCCTTAGTGATCGATAATCAATCTGAGATTAAATGGCATTTTACGGAAGAAAATTCCGGTGACGCCAAATTAAGTTGCGATGGCCAATTACATTTTGATTTAAAACCAGGCGATCAGATCGCAATCCAAAAATATCCAATAGAGCTGACATTAATTCACCCTAAAGATCATCAATATTTCGCCGTATTGCGTGAAAAACTAGGGTGGAGCATGCACCAATACAAGGAATAAAATCGATGATAACGCATTTAATGATTCACAATTTAGCCGTGGTTCAGCATTTAGAGCTGGAAATAAAGTCGGGGATGACGGTCTTGACGGGTGAAACAGGCGCTGGAAAATCGATTTTAATTGATGCATTGCAACTCGCGCTTGGCGAACGCGCTGATAGCAGCATTGTGCGTCATGGCGCTTCCTCTGCTGAAATCTCCGCGGGCTTTGAATTAAATCCTTTGCCGCAAGTGAAAAGCTGGTTGCAAGAACACGCATTAGATGCCGAAGGCGAATGTATTATCCGCCGAACCTTGACGGAAGATGGAAAGTCCCGCGCCTATATTAATGGACACAGCGTTCCCCTTAACCAATTAAGAGAATTGGGCGAACAACTGGTGAATATCCATGGGCAACACCAACATCAATCTTTATTAAAATCCGAACATCAACGATATTTGTTGGATGAATATGCGAACCATCCCGAGTTATGCGAAAAAGTGCGTTTAGATTATTTATCATTACAAAGGCTGCAAAAAGAATTTCAACGGCTTCACGCCTTACAAGGTCAAAATGATAAAATTGCTTTATTACAATATCAAATCCAAGAAATCGTAGAACTCAATCTACAAGACAATGAATTGGAACTGCTCAGCGCTGAACAAAAGGAACTCGCGCATATTGAACAATGGCAAGCTTCAGTTGAAACTGCCTTAAACAGTCTTAAAA
>JAJZUR010000034.1 GCA_021848375.1 Pseudomonadota bacterium
TCATTCATCGCTCCATCATCAAAGAGTTAATTTGATAGAGCCTATAATAAATCACCCATTCAAATATTCATAGAACCTTTTTCTTTCTTGGGTATTTTAGTTTTTCTTTGATGCGTTTTAAGGCTGCAAAACGGATATTTTTTTTCTGAGTAACTGCGATAGCGGTTTTTTCAGTGGTTGGTACGAATGCAGGTTTTATACCAACATGATCGTGACTGATTAATCCTTCCCGATTCCAAGGGAGTTTGCGATACATAGCAGAGTCAACGAACTCGACAAACGGAAATTTGAGTATGTCGAAGTAGGGGGAATAATCGAAATCGCGCGGCGTAAATAATTTTGGGTTCCGGTTTATTAATTCGATGCCTTGCTTGGCATTTCGCTTTACTAAAGGCAAAATAGGAAATTCAACAGAAGCAAAGGCTTCAGCAATCATCGAGGAGCAAACGGTTTTGGTGCTTTCGCCCACATTAATTTCGAATAATTTGGAACGTAAGCGTTTGGGCATAATGGTCCAAGGCAATAGAAACCGTGCAAGATCGACGATTTGGCGAAGATCATAGGGGGTTCCTAATTTTCGGATGGCAAAGTTAATCACGCCTTGAGCGTCGGATCTGGAAAGACCTTTAGGCCGGCAAAGACGGATATGATCATGATTATAATTGGCTAAATTGCTGACAATCGTTCCTTGACCTATTATGCCCTCGATGAGTAGTTGAGTATCTGGAGAGCTTTCGAAGTGGGTGGTGAGCAGATTTCGCATGTTGGGATCTTCGATATCGTGCAAACGACCAATATACAGTGCTGCATGTGACCAAGAGCTTTGGGTAATCGCGCGAATAATATCACTGACTCTATTACGGCCTTCGATCAATAACACATCGCCAGGCCGAACTTCATAGCGGATCCGGTCAAAATCGCACAAGGGCATCCCTTCGTAAGGGACTTCATCGGTAATCCATCCGATAAAGGCCTGAGCAACCCAGTTCGAAAGTTTAGAAAACATCGATCTTTCCTATGTCTTTCCCTTAACTTTAGTGCAATTATCTATAATATGCCATCCAGTTCCCCTGTCGGCAAAGCTTGCGGGAGTTCCCCTTTCTCGATTTCAATGAAACGTGAAGAGATTTTTTTGGCTGAAGTATGGACTTGCTGCACGTCTTTTTGTGCTTGATCAATGTGTTTGGCTAGATTGTCCATCCGCAATTCAAATCGGCTGAAATCCTTGCCGAAAATACGAAGATGTTCTTGAATAACATGAATATGTTGTTTGGTTGCAAAATCTTTTAGGACAGCTCGGGCAGTGGTTAAAATGGCCATTAAGGTCGTGGGAGAAGCAAGCCACACGTTTACTCGGTGTGCGTATTCAACGAGATCAGGGAAGTGGGCATGGATCTCAGCAAAAACAGCCTCGGCAGGGATAAAAAGAACAGCGCCATTCGTCGTTTCTCCTGAGATGATATATTTGTTGGCAATATCATTAATATGCTTTTTTATGTCTTGTTTAAATATTTGCTGAGCCTTTTTACGTTCGGGTTCAGAGGCATCGTAATCTGTCATGATCTGAAAATTTTCGAGCGGGAATTTGGAATCGATCACAATATGCCCGGTTGGTTCAGGTAAAAACAAGATGCAATCAGCGCGCATGCCATTGCTTAGGGTATGCTGAAATGCGCAATTATCGGGTGGCAGCATGTTTTGCACAAGATTTTTAAGTTGTACTTCGCCAAAGGCGCCGCGAGATCGTTTATCCACTAAAATTTCTTGTAAACTGACGACATTTGAGGAAAGATCACTTAATTTTTTTTGTGCATCATCAATTAAGGCCAGCCTTTTTACAATATCCGTAAAAGTAGCCGTGGTTTTTTCAAAGCCGTCACTTAATCTTTTTTCGACATGCAAACTGATATCTTTCAATTGTTCTTGTACCGTTTTTTGGATGACGGCGGATTCTTTGGCTTGTTGCAATAGATTTTCATTTAATCGCTGTTCAAGCGTTTGGGTAAGTGTTGCGAGGCGATCGATAATATTTTCTTTTAGGCTCTGTTGAGCTCTGGTGCTTTCGTTATTGCTCTTTACGGTTATAAGAAAGAAAATCCCCATAAATATCACCAGTGAGATAATGAGGATAATGCTTTCTACAGTGAGTTCAATTGGCATTACGATTTCCTTATGTTAACAGCTTAAAAGTCTATTGTTGGACATCATGACGTTCAGTCCAACCTACATGGAACCTAAATATTATGTTGATTATATAGAAAGAAAAAAGAATAGGCTAAATGAGAAATGCTTCTAAGTTGCCCCCTTGGCTTTCAATGTGGGAACGCAGTAATTTCAGAGCCTCAGCCTGAAGCTGACGGACGCGTTCTCGGGTAAGACCTATTTCTATACCCGTTTCATCAAGCGTCATAGGATCGAAGTTATTCAACCCAAAGCGGCGTTCGACGACGGCGCGTTGTTTCTGGTTTAGAGCAGAGAGCCAATTCTCGAGATTTTTCTGTAATTTGGATTGGCTAATAAATTCGATAGGGTCATTTTGATCCCCGCCTAAGGTATCTAAAATCGGCTTATTCACTTGCTCTGATAGAGGCATATCAATGGATACCACCCGTTCATTTAAGCGCAACACCTTTTCCACTTCCTCCAGGGTTTTGCCAGCCGCCTCGGCAATTTCGTCTGCGGTTGGTTCATGATCCAGATTTTTCGCGAGTGTGCGGCCAGCTCGTAGGCATTTGTTGAGTCTTTTGACGATGTGGACGGGAAGGCGGATGGTTCGAGTTTGGCACATAATGGCGCGTTCAATGTTCTGTTGGATCCACCAGGCGCTATAGGTAGAAAAACGAAATCCGCGGTCAGGATCGAATTTTTCGACCGCCCGCATCAAGCCTAAGTTGCCTTCTTCAATCAGATCCAGAATTGCAAGACCGCTTCGGATATAGCGGCGGGCAATTTTAACCACGAGACGCAAGTTGCTTTCAATCATGCGCTTGCGAGCGATAGGATCGCCATCTCGTGCCAATCGGCCATAATGAATCTCTTCTTCTTTGGAGAGAAGGGGGGCAAACCCAATTTCTTTCAAGTAGATATCAGTTGGATCTTTATAATAGGAGTCTTCTCGCTCCTGCTCTTTGTCTTCTGATAGAGAAATTTCAGTATTCAGCATGTGCAACACCCCGCCCTGTTTCTATAGAACAGTGTCGGCGCAAGCAGCCGATTGCTTTAAAATGTTTAACATGAAGGTCAACTTACTTGTATATGCATGCAAAATTAGGAATATACAACAAATTAAGTTGTTGACCTCAATTTAAAAGTATGTTCTAATAGCCCAATAGAAATACATAACTCCATTTAATGTGAGGAGATAAAGAGATGGCAGCACCTGCAAGCGTTGTTCAAGATGCCTTAAAAAGAGCAAAAACCACTGATTATCAAAATAATGGTGGCTTGAATGCTTTGGCGCATATTTTAGTTTCGAAATTGGATGCTGTGCCTGTTGCTGCTGTTGGCCGAGTTGAATTGATTAATGCATTTAATCAAGAATATGGTGTTTTCTTAGATCCTGCTAACCCTATAAGCTGGACAAAAGTAACCGATATGCTGAAAAGCATTAAAGATCCAAGATCCCTAGAGGTAATGGTAGGACCACTATTAAGAAGACTGCTGCCTGCACCCCTTCATGTACCAAGAGCAGATGGGGTTTGGTTGCCCGTTGATGCGGCTGATGTTTTAACCGTTGCACAAAAATTTGAGATCAAATGTGAAGGTCAAGCAACCGAATTAGCGATTAAGAATAAATTGCGTGTTGCGGTAAGTGCTGATCCAACTATTGCTGTAGCGAATAGAGAAGCAGAAATTAATCGGCGGTATGCTTTGGCTATTGCAGCTGGCGGTGTTTTTGCTGCACCTGTAGCACCCATTGCTACATTAGAATTGTTGAACAATGGTCAACAGTGGGAATACAAAACCGCAACAGAAGCGGAAGCTAAAGCGCATAATGCTGCTTATGGTTATAAAACCGTTCCCTTTAATTATGGTGAACATAGCGCCCAAATTCGCCGACAAATTTCAAGTGCAGTTTTAAATAACAAAACGGATATCAATCCTATCTTTAACAAATTTGCATCTGATTATAAAGCCAAACAACCTCAGGGTTTTGCGGCGCTGAGGGCAGATAGCGATTTTTCTAAAAAAATTGAGGAAGGTTTTTTACAAATTATGAATCCACTGGGGATCAACATGCCAGGTCCTGCGGGCGGCTTCTTTAATCTTATCGGTGGATTTATTTCTAAAATTATGGGCGTGCTTTTCGGCGCAATGGGTAAGTTTCAAGAGTTGGCAAAAATATTTAGTAAGGGCAATAAAACGTCCGAATCACCTTTAAGTGCAGAAGACTTTGAAGGGCAATCTGCCGAAGTTGCTGCTGCGGGCGCAGAATTCGCTGATCTTTCGAATACCCTTGCCAGCATGGGCGGCGAGAAAGGTAAACGTATTGCTGCGGAAGTGAATAAAGCATGGCGCGAAGATCCAAATTCTCCTGACATTCAGGATAAATTAATTGATGCGATGTTAAGCTGTGGCTTAAGAGAACAAGCAGACGAATGGTTGAGGGCAAAAGAACAAGAAATTTTGAACAAAGCGCTAGAAAATCTTGAAGGGTGGTTAGGAGCTTCCCCATTGCTAACTCTTTTAAATAAATATAAAGATACATTAAAATTGTTTGAAGATCCTGCCTTACAATATGCCGATGAAGGCTATAAACAAGAAAACTTTAATGTGCGCTATCGAGTGTTTAAAGAATATCAAGCTGATATTCAAAAATTAAATACGCTAGTGCCTGCAGAGAGAGCCGCTCACGGAAAAATTCGAGCATTACAGAATGAAAAAAATGCTGGTCAAATACACGGAATGGCGGGGGGCGTACATGCACCAGCCTTGTTAAATGAAAGATTAAGAGAAGTACAGGATGAGTTGCTCAATCTAAACAATGAATCAATAGAAAGACAGAAGGGACTTCAGCAAGCTGCTAGCGCAATTGTAGGGCCACATCAGATGAATGCCCAAAAACTTGGAAGGAAGCTGCTCAAGAGTTACCACAATGATTTAGCAAAAGCAAAGCAGAATCAAAAGGCACAAGAAAAAGCCGCAGCACGAGCACTTAGAAAAAGCTAGTAACCCTAAATCTCTAAAAAGGCTAGGTTCTAAACCCAAGCCTTTTTTATTCTCTTTTTTTACTGCGCTATTTAACGATTTTAGTGTAAAATGTTTATCTACTGAGTCACTAGGTTAATTAACTTTCCATGTTTAGACCTTTTTATGCCTTCGTTGGATTTCGCTATACGCGCGTTAAGCGCAAAAATCACTTTATTTCGTTTATCTCGCTTACTTCTGCTCTGGGTATTGCTTTGGGTGTGGGTGTCCTCATTGCTGTTTTATCCGTAATGAATGGCTTTAATCGTGAAATCCGGGTGCAGATGTTAAGCGGCACGCCGCATATTACGGTAGGCAAATTTGGTTCAGGTTTAACAGAATGGCCATCCTTGATTAAGAAATTGCGGGCAATGCCTAAAGTTTTAGGCGCAACGCCTTACATATTCAGTCAAGGGATGCTTTCGAATTTAAATACCGGGCAAGTCCTGGGTGTGATGGTGCGAGGGATTGATCCTAGGCATATTGATGAAGTGTATCCATTAGCGGAACATATTCTGAAGGGCGATTTGAAATCACTTAAGCCGGGTGAATTTGGGATTTTAGTAGGTCGTACATTAGCAGGTAATTTTGGACTAAAAGTAGGGGATAAAGTTAGCCTCATTACGCCAGAGGCATCGGTTACACCAGCAGGCATATTGCCGCGCATTAAACGGTTTACCGTGGTTGGGATCTTTGAGATCGGTGATCTGTACGACGATAAACAAGTCTTTATCGATATCGAAGACGCAAATAAACTGTATCGAATGCAAAATGCGGTTTCGGGTATTCAAGTAAAAGTAAGTGATGAATTAGAAGCCCCCATTATTGCAAGAGATATCCAAAGGGAATTAGATCACAATTATTGGATAATGGATTGGACGCAGGAATTTGGAAGCTTTTTTAAAGCTTTACAGATCCAAAAAACGGTAATGGCCTTTATTTTACTGTTGATTATTGCGGTCGCCGCTTTTAACTTAGTTTCAAGCTTGGTGATGATGGTGACGGATAAACGCGCGGATATTGCGATTTTAAGAACCTTAGGCGCAAGCCGAGGTAGTATTATGGGTATATTTATAGCCCAAGGTGGATTAATTGGCATCCTCGGAACTGCATTAGGCGTCGTGCTGGGGCTTTTTCTTGCGTTGAACGTGACTAGCTGGGTGGATAAACTCCAAGCAGCATTTAATATTGAATTGGTGGCACGCGACGTGTATTTGGTTGGCTTTTTGCCGTCTGAGATCCATGCCATGGACGTGATTACCATTGCCATTGTTGCGTTATTCATGTGTTTTCTTGCAACATTATATCCTGCTTGGCGTGCTGCCAGCATTCAACCCGCTGAGGCTTTACGTTATGAGTAAATTGCAACCTGCTGCAGGCGTCGTTTTAGAATGCCGCGATGTACATAAAGAATATAAAGACGCTGCTTCTGTTGTAAGAGTGTTATTGGGTGTATCGTTAACCGTTAAAAAGGGCGAACAAATTGCTATTATGGGACGATCGGGTTCTGGCAAATCAACTTTGTTACAAATGCTGGGAGGACTAGACTTTCCAACTACCGGCGAAATTTGGATCAATGGTTACAATCTCCATCGGTTAAACGAACATTATTTGGAGCGTTTAAGAAATAAATCTTTAGGATTTATTTACCAAATGCATCATCTATTACCAGAATTTACGGCAATTGAAAATGTGGCAATGCCTTTATTAATTGGCAAAGTTGAACCTGCTCTCGCCAAAACACGCGCCATTGAATTTTTAGAACAAGTGGGATTAGAAAATCGATTACATCATCGACCCTCTGAATTATCCGGCGGCGAACGACAACGAGTTGCCATTGCAAGAGCATTGGTGAATAATCCAGAATGTGTTTTGGCTGATGAACCGACGGGAAATTTGGATGATGAGAATGCCGAACAAGTGTTTGACATGATGCAGTCGATGAATCGTGCTAATGGAACCAGTCTTATTATCGTGACACATGATGCTGCATTGGCAGATAGAATGGATAAAACGTATGTTCTGCATGGCGGGGTATTGACGTAACATCCCCCCGCCGCCCTTCGGGCGGCGGGGGGATGTTCGCAATAGGATAAATATCGGATTTTATTTGATGGCTTAATATCCTATCCTCGCTTCATGATAAGCACCGTAATCAGTTTTTTTCTGGGGATATTAAGTTTACATCTTTTTCGTGAATTACCTGATTTTTCAGAGGTAATACTATGGATTGGCGCATATCTTATTGTTGGATTTATTCTATTAAAATGTATTCCAAAACAACAAAAGCAATGGTTAACCATTATTCTCGCTTTCCCCATCGGGTTTATATGGGTATTGTTACACGCGCATGATGTTAAAAATCATTGGATCCCATCGAATTTAGAAACTGAGCCATTTAAAGTAATAGGGGTTGTTCATCAAATACCCGAAATGCAAGATAATATTTTGAAGTTTGAATTTGAAATCAAAAACGTAATTCCGGCATCTGTATGGCCCAAACCCGGAAAAGTTAAATTGAAATGGGTGGATCCGACGGAGCAGGTAGAAGTAGGAGATGAATGGCAATTTCATATCCGATTGAAACGTCCTCGAACCTATGCAAATCCAGGCAGCATGGATCACGAAAAGCAGATGTTTTCCAATAGAACAGTCGCGGAAGGTTATGTTGTCGATAAACTGTTGTACCATAAAATTGCCAGTCATTGGTATATCCATCCCATTGATCGTGTACGTGCTTGGTTTCAACGCTGTATTCAACATGCGTTGGAAAATAAGCATTTTTCTGGAGTTATTGTGGCGCTGGTGGTTGGGCTTAAAGAAGGGATTCATCATGAACAATGGGAAGTGCTTAAGAATACGGGTACCGCACATTTAATGGCCATTTCCGGTTTACATATCGGATTAATGGTAGGATTTATAGTAGCCCTCGTGCGATTTTTTGCATGGCTCTTGCCAATTCAATTTTTTAAATTACCCATACAAAGCCTAGCTGCAGGTTGTGGAATCGGAGTCGCAGTATTATATGCCATATTAGCAGGATTTTCAGTGCCAACACAACGTTCTGTTGTCATGATAACTATTTTTATGGCAAGTATTTTGTTTAGACGCAGATCAAACGTGTGGCGTAATTATTTCTTGGCGTTGTTATGTGTCCTATTATTAGATCCACTTTCTACGTTAAGCGCTGGATTTTGGCTTTCGTTTGGCGCAGTTGGAATAATTTTGTATGGCATGCAAGGCAGAGTTTATCCACGAGGTCTTTGGTGGCGATTTGGACGTGTGCAGTGGGTGGTTTTTTTAGGCCTAGCACCCTTAACACTTGCCATCTTTAGCCGGCTTTCGGTGATTTCGCCTTTGGCAAATATGATTGCTATTCCCTGGGTTAGTCTTTTTGTGGTGCCCCTCAGTTTGCTCGGTTCCTTTGGTTTACTATTGAATCAATCAGTGGGTACTTTTTGTTTAGCCAGTGCGGAACATTTGATGGCAATGATTTGGCCTTTTTTAACCTGGAGTTCAACCGCTTCACATGCTGTTTGGGAGTTTGGAACTGCTACTTGGTATAGTTTAATTTTTTTTATGATTGGCTTGCTCATTTTTCTTATGCCAAGCGGATTTCCGGGAAAAGGATTTGCGATAGTCTGGATTTTACCGATTTTTTTAATGAAACCTGCGCCGGTAAAAGAATATGAAGCGCGGGTTAGCGTTTTGGACGTGGGACAAGGCTTGGCCATGGTCATTGAGACGAAACAGCATGTTTTAATTTTTGATACAGGTCCAAAATTAAGTCCACAATTTGATACGGGAGAGCAAGTGGTGCTACCTTTTTTGGCAACACGAAGAATAAAAGCTGTCAATATGCTGATTTTGAGCCATGGCGATAATGATCATATGGGGGGTGCAGAGTCGATCTTAAAGCGCTTGCCGGTTAAACAGATATTAACCAGTGAACCCGAATTATTTGCACATTACCCAACCCTAAATTGTCATGCGAATCAATCTTGGGAATGGGATGGGGTTTGGTTTGAAATGTTACATCCGGATTATCATTTTTCCAAAAAACGTAATGATCAATCTTGCGTTTTACGAGTAAAAACTAAAGATCAGAGTGTGCTGATTACCGGAGATATAGAAGCCAAAAGTGAAAAAAAATTGATTGAAAGAATGGGAGAAAAATTGAGGTCAACGGTGCTATTAGTGCCGCACCATGGCAGTAAAACTTCTTCTACGGTCGAATTTATAAAAATGGTTAATCCTGCTCTTGCAATTATCCCAGTGGGATATAAAAATTCATATGGGCACCCAAAGTCTGAAATTGTAAATAGATATCAACAGATTGGGATCCCGTTGCTGAATTCGGTCACTGATGGGGCGATTACTTTTGTATTGCGCAATGGGAAAAAGCTAGATCCTCCGAGTCGTTTTAGAGTAGAATATCAGCGGTATTGGCATTCAAAAACTGAGGAACTGAATGAAATTGGATTTGGTGACCATTGAAAGCTCACCGATTGCGGATATTTTACGTAGACCTGCTGCAACGGTTGAATTTCCTTTGTCGGCTGAAATTAAAGCATTGATAGCAGCGATGAAGCTTAAATTAATTGAAATCGAGGGAGCAGGTCTTGCTGCACCACAAGTCGGATATCACGTACGAGTGATTGTGTATCATGTTACACCACTTGATTTAGAAATTCGCAATGACGTTGAAGCGCTGGTTCCCATGACGGTATTGATAAATCCGTCCTATATGCCGCTGGAAGCAGAAGGAAAAGTGGCGGATTGGGAAGGATGCTTTTCTGTTGAAAGTATTCGCGGAAAACCTTCTCGGTATAAAGCAATTGCATATCAAGGCTACACCCCGTCAGGCGAAAAAGTAGAGGGGATTGCGAGAGGGCATTTGGCACGTTTATTACAGCACGAGATTGATCATATCCGCGGAATTTTATTTATTGATGTCCTTACACCCAATTGTATTCAAGGCTCGGCTGCGGAAATGATGGCGATCCGTCATCAGGAATTAGAAGAAAAGGCCAAGGCTAAAAATGATTCAACCGCATTGCAGCAACTAAAAGAAATCGAAGAAAGAAGACGAAAGAAATAAGAATCGTAAATCCTATTCTCTCGCGTGAAGCTTAAATTATGATAATATGATACAAGTTCAATGTTAAATGTAAACTATCTTACTAAATTCGGGCAATAGGATATAACGATGTCTGCTGGACAACTCTCTTCGCTGCAGGTCTACCGACGCCTTTTAAAGGCGGCGCTTCCTTATTGGTGGGCCTTTGCTTTAGGCGTGGTCGGCAATGCACTGATTGCAATATCAGATGGTTGGATAACTTATGGATTTAAACCGCTCATTGAGAAGGGCTTTATTGCAAGAGATGAGCTTTTTATTCGGTGGGTTCCCATTGTGATTATTGGTTTCTTTTTTGCCAGAGGCCTTGCCTATTTTCTATCGAGTTATTTTATGTCGTGGGTAGGGCGCAGCGTTGTTCGAGATTTTCGTCAAAAAATGGTAGCGCATTTATTGTGTTTGCCAGCGATGTTTTACGATCAAAAAACGACTGGTGAGCTTTTATCCAAAATCAATTACGATACCGATCAAGTGGCAGAAGCGATTAGTGATGCTATCACCAGCGCTATTCGCGGGGTTTTTACCACCATCTCATTGGTTGTGGTGATGTTTCAATTAAATGCGCGGGTAACGCTCTTATTGTTAATCACCATTCCGATTTTAGCGGTTTACATTAATAAAATCAGCCGTAGAATGCGCAAACATAGTGGTCAAATTCAAATTACGATGGGGCGTGTGACGCACGTTGCAGGAGAAGTCATCGGTGGCTATAAAGTGATTCGCACATTTGGCGGTACAGACTATGAAAAACAGCGTTTTGAGAGCGCCACTGCCGCGAATTGGGCCCAGGAAATGAAAATGACGGCGACTGCTGCCTCTAGTGTTTCCGGAATGCAATTTATAGGGGTTTGTGCCTTAGCTGCTTTTTTATATTTAGCCACACTTCAACCAGGCAATATTCTTGGAACCGATATGAGTGCGGGAACCTTTGTGGCAATGGCGACGGCGATTTTAGGTTTACTGCGTCCTATTAAACAGGTTGCGGTTGTTAACAGTAAATTACAACGGGGTATCGCTGGCGCGCGCAGTATCTTTCATTTATTAGACGAAGTTCCGGAAAAAAATGAAGGTATTGTTTCACTTTCCCGAGCAAAGGGCGCCATCACCTTTGAAAATGTTCATTTTCATTATCCAACGTATGAAAAACAGGAAGCGGTTTTAAAAGGGATCGATTTTTCCGTTAAACCAGGAGAAACGATAGCTTTAGTTGGACGTTCTGGTAGTGGAAAATCAACTTTGATCTCGTTACTAACGCGTTTTTATGATTGTCAAACTGGCCAAATTACCTTAGATGGTATTGATATTAAAACGCTTAAACTAGAAGATTTACGCCGGCAATTTGCACTGGTTACTCAACATGTCACCCTATTTAATGATACAGTTGCCAATAATATTGCATACGGTGATATGCGCGGCACCTCGCGTTCAGAAGTTTTACAAGCAGCAGGCTTAGCACACGCTTTAGAATTTATCGAACGCTTACCCAAAGGTTTTGATACTGAAATTGGTGAAAATGGGATTCGTTTATCTGGCGGCCAGAGACAAAGATTAGCCATTGCGCGAGCAATTTTGAAGAATGCACCCATTTTGATCTTAGATGAAGCCACTTCGGCATTGGATACGGAATCTGAACGCCACATTCAAGAAGCGCTCAATACGTTAATGAAAGATCGCACAACGTTTGTGATTGCGCATCGTTTGTCTACCATTGAACGGGCTGATAAGGTATTGGTTTTAGAGCACGGTAAAATCGTGGAATTTGGGACGCATCAAGAATTATTACAACAAAATGGCCGCTATGCTGCGCTGCAACAGGCGCAATTTAGTGAACTGTTGGTGGAACAGTATTAAATGCATTTTTTGAATGCGCTTTGGTATAAAGAAGGGGTAGCGAGTTGGCCGCTAGTGCCATTTTCCATTCTCTATAACTGGGTAACAATACTACGACGAAAATTATATCGTGCGGGAATATTAGCGAAGCATACTTTTTCTGTGCCGGTGATTGTGGTGGGTAATATTACGGTCGGTGGCACAGGTAAAACGCCGTTAGTAATGTATATTGTTGAGTTACTTCGCAAAGAAGGCTTTCATCCTGGTATCGTGAGTCGTGGATATAAGGGAAGTCATCAAAAGCCAGTAAGTGTCACTGAAGATTCAGATCCAGCTCTGGTCGGTGATGAGGCATTGTTGTTAGTACGGCGTTTAGGATGTCCCATGGTGGTTGGAAAAGATCGTGCCTTTGCCGTGCAAACGTTATTACAAAATACAATGGTTAATGTAGTTGTTGCAGACGATGGGCTACAACACTACGCCTTACATCGCGATATCGAAATTGCGGTAGTGGATGGCGAACGGCGTTTTGGCAATGGCCATTGCTTGCCAGCAGGACCATTGCGAGAGTTACCCGAGCGTCTAAAAAGTGTCGATATGATAGTGAATAATGGTAAGG
>JAJZUR010000035.1 GCA_021848375.1 Pseudomonadota bacterium
GAGGTTCTAAAGATTCGCTAAAGGGCATGCGTATGCGAGCCAGTTGTAATGACAATAATTTATTTAGGTATCTTCATGAATTTTAATGCGTCAGCCCTGGCAGGGGCATATAATTGCTTGTAATTTTATTTCCAGTTTTGTAAAATGCTGCCTTCTTCCTTGGTTTAGGCCTGGGGGGGCAGTGTAATTTGACGCTCTAACTGGGAGCCTAGATTGATGAAAACATTTAATGCAAAAGCTGAAACTGTCCAGCGTGGCTGGTTTTTAGTTGACGTGAAAGGTTTGGTTTTAGGCCGCGTGGCGACCGAAATTGCGCGACGTTTAAAAGGTAAACACAAACCCGACTATACGCCTTATGTCGATACGGGAGATTACATCATTGTGCTGAATGCAGGGGATGTAATTGTCACCGGACGTAAATCTGGAGATAAGCTCTATTATCGCCATAGTGGATATCCTGGGGGATTAAAAGCGGAACCTTTTAATAAACTGCAGGCGAGACGTCCAGAACGGATTATTGAATTGGCGGTAAAAGGGATGCTTCCGAAAAACCCCTTAGGACGGGCAATGTTGCGTAAATTAAAGGTATACACGGGGACGACCCATCCACATACGGCACAACAGCCAGAAATTTTGGAAATTTAACTAGGTGAAATATGGCAAGATCAACAGCTGCAGCAAAAAAACGTCCATCTTATGCAACCGGTCGGCGTAAGACCTGTACCGCACGCGTATTTTTAAAGCCGGGTACGGGCAAGATTCTCATCAATGAGCGGGAATTAGATGTCTATTTTGGTCGAAAAACAGCGCGTATGGTGGTACGTCAAGCATTAGAATTGATAGAGCTTGCCGATAAATTTGATGTGGTAGCCACTGTAAAAGGTGGCGGTATTATGGGGCAAGCCGGCGCCATTCGACATGGTATTAGTCGTGCCTTAATCCGACACGATGAAGGCATGTCGCCCACCAAAACAGAAGAAGACGCAGCAGGTTCCAATGCCGGCAGTGCGAACCCAAACAGCTTTAGAAAAAGATTACGTCGTGCAGGTTTTGTGACACGCGATGCTCGTGAAGTTGAGCGTAAAAAAGTCGGTCTGCATAAAGCGCGTAAAAGACCTCAATACTCCAAACGTTAATTTACGTGTTGTACAAACTTATTGGGGTTGCCTTTGTAGGGGCGGACCGCTGGGTCCGCCCTTTTTCGTCGTGGTGGATAGCTTGGGGGATCGTCTAGTGGTAGGACCGCGGACTCTGACTCCGCTAACCTAGGTTCGAATCCTAGTCCCCCAGCCATATTCACGTATTAATTGATATTTCCTCGCCTTTGACGCTCATTGTAAATATTGTTATAACATTCAAGCGATAAAAGGATGTATTTTAAGAATTTAGTTTTTTGACCAATAAAAATCAGATAGTGAGGGATCTCTTCTGGTTAGGATGTTTTAAAATCAACCTATAGGAGACACAAGATGTTACATAAATTTACAAAAATTGGCGAACTTGTTGCTAGTTTACAAGATGCTAAGGATGCTAATTATAATGATGCAGTCCAATTAATTGGCTTAATTGATGTCTCAGTTAGGACAGATGAGGAAGCAAACCAGCCCCCTGAAGTGATTACTTTTGTAAAGAAATTTTGGAATGTCATTGATAGTAATAAGCAAACGCTTACACAAGAAAATCAAACGTTGACGCAAGAGAAAACGCAACTAGAAACAGATAAGCAAACGCTTACGCAAGAAAATCAAACGTTGACGCAAGAAAATCAACAGTTGGCAAGGCAGATCGATCAATTAAAACAAGAAAATGCGAATCTTTTGAGTAAAGAAACGGATAAATTACTTCAAGAAGAAATTAACATTAAGCAGTTAAAGCTGCAAATAAATGCACATCTCTCGGCTCCAACAGTGCCAGTAGCTCCGGTTTCAACGTCGACCTCTTTTTCGGCACATTCGCCGGAAATGCTCTACATGCAAACGCAGCAAAGAAATGGGCAGTCAATAAGTAAATATGCGCCACCACCTGGTGTGGGTAAAAGCCCAAATACAAAAGCTAAATGGTCTGCCAATAATCTCTAATTGAAAATATGGGATCCGGTGCCGGCCGTTAGATTAAATCTGCGGCCGGTTTTTTTGGGGGATAAAAAAAAGCTTTTGTAATTATACAAAAGCTTTTTTTAGATTAACTTAACTTAAAATTTAACAAATGCACCGATGCTGTATATAAAGCTATTGTTATTTCCTACCACGGTGGAAGTATTTGCACCAATTTGACTTCCAATATTGGTAAGTTTGTCAGTATTTTCCCATTTAACCATGGCGCGAACACCCCACTGTTCAGAGATCATATGCTGAATACCTGCGCCTAATCGTAAAATGGCTTTCTTTTTCATGTAGGTTGAAATTACATTCGTCGAAATACCACTGGCATTAAATAAAACCCGCGTAAAGTTGGCTTTTAAGTTTGCAATCCCAACTAATCCTATCAAACTTAGTCGATAGCTATCACAAATAGGGTAAAAACCCATCAAATCTGCATGGGGTCCTTTGTATTGACCCGTAGAGTTATAAGAAACTGTGTATCCCTCGGGAACCACAATACCATTTACTGCATTAGTCAATTCCCCTGGCCCAAGTGTTACCGTTCTCGTTTTTCTTTCCGTTGCTTCATACCCAACTTCTACGCCAACATATTCATTAAATTTTACACCAGCGTAGATATTACCTTGTGGGTAATCGTGGCTGAATAAGTTTTTGCCTGCGCCGCGTTGAAGGCCGATATGGCGCCATTCAGCGTCTGCTCCAACATAGGGTGTGACGCCCCATTGAGTTTCCGCTGTGGCGGCTGACGCAGCCAGCATAACCACTGGCGCAACGAGTAGAGCTAATTTCTTTTTCACTGAACGTTCTCCTATTTCTAAACTCAACTTTCAAACAAAATACAATTCATTTCGTGCTTTGGCTTTGTTATTTGCTTAACCACAGCTAGCCAAAACTTCTCAAATTATTTGATCGGAATCTTTTGCGAGTGTATAGCATTCACAATAAAGTGCAAGTGTTTTCTTATGCTATGCAGAGGAACCGATGTTCTGGTAGTATTTTGCTTTGATTTGTAGCCTCCGTTTCGGATTGACATACCACGAAAAGGAAGAGATAGGGAGAATTTTTGGAATGAGTGCCGACGAAATGGACATAGGACGCCGAAGATTTTTAACCGCGACAACAGCCGTAATTGGCGGGATTGGCGCAGCATGTGCTGCATTTCCTTTTTTAGCTTCCTGGGCACCGAGCGTAAAAGCACGCGCATTGGGCGCACCGGTTGATGTAGATATCAGCAAAATCGAATTGGGGCAAAAAATTACCGTGGCTTGGCGTGGACAACCTATTTTTATTGTACATCGTACGCCTCAAGAATTAGACAGTCTTGCGTTAGTAACCAACGAATTGCGCGATCCCTTATCCAAAGAGTCTGTACAACCCAAATACGCCGATAATGTTTATCGTTCAATTAAACCGGATCTCTTGGTTTTAATTGGGATATGTACCCATCTTGGATGCGTTCCTCTTTATAAACCAGAAGTTGGGTCGGTTCAGCCCGGTTGGGAAGGCGGCTTTTTTTGCCCTTGTCATGGATCTAAGTATGATATGGCGGGAAGGGTGTACAAAGACGTGCCTGCACCGCTTAACTTGGTGGTTCCGCCGTATCAATATTTAAATGAGACGGTTTTACGGATAGGGGACGATACCCCGCCAGGAGCAGCCTAATGCAAATATTGAACCCGCTTCTCAATTGGATTGATGCACGCTTTCCCTTAACCACGCTATGGAATGAACATCTTGCAAAGTACTATGCGCCAAAGAATTTTAATTTTTGGTATTACTTTGGCTCACTCGCGCTTTTTGTATTGGCCAATCAAATTATTACAGGAATATGGTTGACCATGAGTTACACGCCCAATGCCGAGGGTGCGTTTGATTCTATTGAATATATTATGCGCGAAGTTCCCTGGGGATGGTTATTGCGCTATTTGCACTCCACGGGGGCGTCTTTCTTTTTCATTGTGATTTATTTACATATGTTTCGCGGTGTGCTCTATGGTTCTTATAAAAAACCGAGAGAATTAATTTGGCTAGTTGGAATGCTGATCTTCCTGTGCCTCATGGCTGAGGCGTTTTTTGGTTATTTACTACCGTGGGGAAATATGTCGTTTTGGGGGGCGCAAGTCATCACTTCCTTATTTGGCGCCATTCCTTTTGTGGGTGATGCATTAGTGGAATGGATCCGCGGTGATTATAATGTGACGGGCATCACGCTAAACCGATTCTTTGCGCTTCATGTAATTGCGGTGCCACTTATTTTTGTTGGTTTAGTCATTGCCCATATTATGGCTTTACACGAAGTGGGATCTAATAATCCAGACGGGATCGAAATCAAAGCAATGAAAGATGAACAAGGGATCCCGTTAGATGGTATCCCTTTTCATCCCTATTATACGGTTAAAGATTTAATGGGGTTAGCGGCCTTTTTGATCCTTTTTTGTGCGGTAATATTTTTTATTCCCGATATGGGAGGACTTTTTTTAGAACATCCCAATTTTAGTCCCGCGGATCCGCTTAAAACACCGCCGCATATTGCCCCTGCTTGGTATATGACGCCTTATTACGCTATTTTAAGGGCAATTCCCAATAAATTAGCTGGGGTGTTAGCCTTGGCATTGTCGATTGCTGTGTGGTTCTTTTTGCCCTGGTTGGATCGCAGTCCCGTAAAATCGATTCGATATCGAGGGTGGCTCTATAAAACCGCGTTGTTTGTATTTGTCATCAGTTTTCTTTTGTTAGGATATCTCGGATTGAGTCCTACATCCCCTGCGTTGGTGTTAATCACCAGAATTGCAGCTACTCTGTATTTTTTATTCTTTTTACTGATGCCGATTTATACGACGTTAGACAAAGTAAAGCCCGTGCCAACTCGGGTGAGTGGTTCATGAAAAAAGAAAAAGGAATGTTAGTTTGGATCTGCGCATGCTTTGTATTGATGGTCTGTGACTTTCCATTCGCTTATGCCAATGAAGAAGAGGTTTCGTTGGATAAGGCTAATATTGACTTAACGGATAAAGCCTCATTACAAAGAGGGGCTCGATTATTCATGGATGTTTGTTCTGGCTGTCATAGCCTAAAGTATATTCGCTATAGCACGATGGCAAAGGATATTGGCATTACCAATGCAAAAGGGGGAGTTTTAGATGAGGTAGTCAAAGCGGATCTGATGTTTGTGGGGGATAAGATAACCGATCCCATTATTTCTGCAATGACCAAAGAAGAAGGTGTTGCTTGGTTTGGGACAGCGCCGCCAGATCTTTCTTTGGAGGCGCGCTTACGAGGGACAGACTGGATCTATACTTATTTACGATCGTTTTATTTGGATCCCAAAAAGCAGTGGGGCGTTAATAATACCATTTTTCCAGATGTCGCAATGCCTGACGTTCTCTATAATATGCAACAACAGTTATTAAAAGAGCCAGGAGGACAAGCAAAATTTGATAACGCTATCCGTGATCTCACTAATTTCTTAACGTATGTTGCAGAGCCCATTAAATTAGTCCGGGAACATATTGGAATTTGGGTAATGTTATTTTTAGGGATCTTTTTTATTTTTGCATGGCTTTTGAAAAGGGAGTATTGGAAAGGGGTTCATTCAGCAAGGGAAGATGAATGAGCCTATCTTTAGCGGGAAATAAGCGATCGATTATGGCCCTCTATTCTGGTGAAGTTGATCCCTATAGCCATCGAGTCCGGATAGTATTAGCAGAAAAAGATGTTCCAGTTGATATTTTAAGTATTGATAAAATGAATAAGATCAGTGAAGAGCTTTATCAGATTAATCCGTACGGCAGAGTTCCGACACTGGTCGATAGGGAATTAGTTATCTATCAATCCGAGGTTATTATGGAATATTTGGATGAACGTTTTCCACACCCGCCGCTCATGCCGGTTTATCCTATTGCACGAGCGCGTAGTCGTTTAATGATATATCGTCTGAATCAGGATTGGTATGCATTAATGGATAAAATATTAGCGCAGGCCCTGGAACCGTCTGAAGAGAAAATTATAAAAGCGAGAAAAGATTTGAGAGACAGCATAACGAGTATTGCACCAGTTTTTGCAGAGCAACCCTATTTTTTAAGTGAAGAATTTTCATTAGTCGATTGTTGTATGGCGCCTTTATTATGGCGGTTACCCCTCTTGGGTGTAGAATTACCGATACAAGCAAAAGCTGTGATAACCTATGCCGAGCGGTTATTTAAACGCGATACTTTTTTGGCTAGTTTAACGGATGCGGAACAAGCGATTAGAAGATAGCTCATGAGCATGACTTCAACACGGCCCTATTTAATCCGAGCATTTTATGATTGGATTGTCGATAACCATTGTACTCCCCACGTCGTGGTGAATGCGAGTGTAGCAGGCGTAGAAGTGCCGTTGGAGTATGTGGATGGGGGACAGATTGTCCTTAATATTGCTGTGACTGCAGTGCAAGGTTTACGCCTTGGCGATCAAGCCATAGAGTTCCAAGCGCGCTTTGGGGGTCAAGTTCGAAGAGTTTATGCACCTGTTAGCTCTATTTTGGCGATCTACGCGAAAGAAAACGGACGAGGAATGGTATTTGCAGAAGATGAGACTGAAGAAGATCCCTTAACCCCTCCGCCCGCTACCACAGCAACACAAAGCGATGAGAATGGTGGCAGTAGTAAAGGAGGCAGAAGGGGCAAACGCGCTGGTGGCCGCCCGCATCTTACTGTGGTCAAATAATTACCTGAACATTAAGGCGCGGATTCAAAAATTTGCACGACTTTGTCTACGCCTGGAATTGCACGTGCAATGTCGGTTGCGATGACTTGTTCTTCGGGTGTAGTAAGACCCATCAGATACACAATATGATCTTCGGTAATCACCTTAATGCGATTGGCATGAATATCCTTATTGCCGACCAATTTGGTTTTAATTTGCGTAGTTATCCAGCTGTCGCGGGTGCGAGTAGCAAGAGAAGATAATTCGCCGACGGTAATCTCGTTATGAACGCGCCGTATCTTCGAGATATCGGCAACGGCTTCCTCGGCGTCACGTTTGAAATTTTCGGTCGGTGTTTGTCCGACCAACAAAAGCACATTGTTGTAACACAATACGTTAATATGGCTTTGTTTCCACAATTCGGCATTTTGGCTAATGGCATGAAGTGCTTTCACTTGGATGGCTTGATCGTCGACTATAGTACCTGCAGTTCTGCGATCCGTTGCTACCATGGCGCCAGTGGCTGCTCCCCCAGCAGCGGCGGCAACGCATCCTTGTAGCCAGGGTAGTAAGCAAGCAAATGTCATAAACGACATTATTCTGATCAATGACATGTGTGCTCCTTAGCTTAAGTGTTGCAATTAGTAAAACGCATCTTGGATCCACTCCAGTGATAGTTGACCCTGCTGTAGTGTAACGGCAACGACATCGAAACGACAAGTGAAGTGCTCGAATTTTGGATTGAAAACTAAAAAAAATTGGGCGGTTCGTTTTAACTTTTGCTGTTTACGAAAATCGACACTGTCAATGGCGCCACCATATGCGTCGTTTTTTCTAAGGCGAACCTCTATAAAGATTAACTGATTTTGATAAACCCCAATCAGATCAATTTCGCCCATCTTACAACGAAAATTACGGTGTAATAAGGTAAAGCCTTGAGTTTGAAGATAATCGAGTGCTTTGGTTTCTGCGAGCTCGCCAAGGTGTTGTCGGGCTTTAGTCTGGTACAGGGACGCCTTGTTCAAATTTGGCACACACCAGTCCTCGTTCGATTCGTTGATAGCCATTGAGGTGTAAATTTCCAGTATATCCTGAAATACCGTAAGAAGGCAGATGATTTGAACGTCCAAGCTGCAACGCGAGTTGATAAGCATCCATACCCAAGGCGTAAAACCGAGGTGCTTGTTGACCTTGTTTGGATAATCTCTCTAACGTCTGGTTTTCATCTTGAAGATGAGAGGAAGGTTGTAGTATCCATGGCATGTCACAGAATCGGATACCATTCATATCTTGCTCATATTTAGATAAGTTAGCGCCTGAATAAACAGAAGAAGTTGCATAGATAGGTAAATTATTAGCGGAATAAAGAGATAGTAATGGTTTAATATGTCTCGCGATCTCAGGAGAGGCAGCAATGAAAATCATATCTGCATCTTGGCGGCGGTTACCTCCATTGACGCGCAATAAACCCTGTATTTTCTCGTCAAGATCATGATTCGATTTAAAGTATCCGGTATCGGCAACATTGCCTCGATTAGACTGCCAAAAATGTTTAAATGTGCTGGCTAATCGATGTCCCCAATCGTTATCGGGTGCTAGGATAAGGGCATTCTTGTGCCCTTGGCGCAAGGCAAGTTGGCCAACGGCGGTCACCTCATCTTCTGGTAATAACCCAAATTGATATAAAAGGTTTTGAGTGGTGTTATCTTCTGGGATGGTGTTTAAAGCAAGCACAGGGATTTGTAGTCTGGTGTTGGCCATTGCCTCTACTTCAGGTTTGGTTAATGGGCCAACAATAAAAGTAACTTGATCAGCCAGCGCTTGTTGATAGGCTTCACGGACTTTATGGCCATCTCCTGTATCATAGAACTTTACCGTGGGATCAGTTGGTTTGTGTTCCAGGGTTTGATAATAAGCGGCTAGAAACCCTTCCCGAATAATTTTTGCGGCGTCTGCATGCGGACCTTTAGAAGGCAGCAGTAAGCCAATTTTCACTTTATCGTTTGTATAGTTGGCACGTGTGTTAAAACCCAGGTATTGGTTTAAGGTATTTAATGCGGATTTTAGTTTGCTTCGCGCTTTAGAATAATCTTTTTGAATCAGCGCAAGGCGCGATGCTAGTATGTCTTTATGCACAGTGACATCAATATTTTCTGCTCGCGTCTCTCGCAGAACTTTTTGAGCCTCTTGCATAGCCTGTGCTCGAATATACAGATCCGCTGCTCGTAATCGATAAATTAAGGTTTGGATGGGAGGGGCGTTTTCTGCAGATTTTAAATATTCGGCGGCGGTGTTAAACGACTTCAAGGGAGACTTTGCGCCCTGAGAAAAATTAGTTGTACATCCGGCTAACACGGTTAACCCAAGCAGTACATAACAAACTCTGAAACAAAAGCGTGAAATCGGCATTTCCATAAATTTAAGGTACTTTATTTTTTTCAAAAATACAAATGCTTGCGCCGATTGGGAAGGAAGGTTACCTTGAATAATTTCGAGGGAATAATGAAACCTGGGATACTCTATATTGTGGCAACCCCGATTGGTCATTTGGGGGATATGACAGCGCGAGCGATTGAAACGCTTCGGGCCGTTGATATCATTGCGGCGGAGGATACTCGTCATAGTCAACCCTTATTGCGGCATTTTGGGATCCAAAAACCTCTGGTCTCTTTACATGAACATAATGAAAGGGAAAAATCGATTGACTTAATAGAAGAGATAAAACAGGGTAAGAATCTGGCCTTGATTTCAGATGCTGGTACCCCTTTAATTTCAGATCCAGGGTATCATTTGGTGCGCTTAGCGACGCGTGCGGATCTTCAGGTCGTTCCGATCCCGGGCCCCTCAGCACTGATTGCGGCCTTATCAGTTAGCGGATTGCCAACGGATCGTTTTCAGTTTGAAGGTTTTTTATCTGCTAAAGCTTCAGAGCGGCGACGTCAATTAGAAGATCTGGTGAACGCAAATCGAACATTGGTTTTTTATGAATCCCCTCATCGGATTATTGCAACCTTAACGGATATGCTAACTGTATTTGGTAGCGTGCGTGAAGCCGTGATTGCAAGGGAATTAACCAAAGCCTTTGAAACGGTTCAGCATGGAAATTTAGAGCGTCTATTACGCTTTGTCGAAGATTCCCCTAATCAACAACGGGGTGAATTTGTCATTTTGATTGCAGGCATGCCAGAAAAGCCTTCGCATCCTGGTTTATCACTCGAAGCGGAGCGGGTATTAAAGATTTTGCTATCAGCACTATCGCACAAAGAAGCTGTTAGCTTAGCGGCAAAGATCACCGGCGTTCGTAAACAAATACTCTACGATTATGCATTATCTTTAAAATGAATTATCGAGAATATTTTTTGGTTTTAGGGTGTTTTATTTTTTTGGGCGGTTTTATTGTTTTCTTGGATTTTTTGGGTTTAAAGTGATGGGCAACCTTTCTTTTTTGATGTGGAATATCAAGATAGGATTCAAAAAATTTCACTGCGGTTTTAGAAGAAAACTTGGACTCACTGTTATGTAAGATAACAATGCCGAGCTGTTGTTCTGGCATAAAAGCAATAAAATTGGTAAATCCTTTTAACCAACCCCCGTGAAACACCAACCGATGATGATCAAAATCAACCACTCGCCATCCTAACGCATAACGTGGATTTTTAATCATTTGAGGAGGACCATCGCTTGGGCTGAGCGAGCCGGTGGTGGTGATCTGAGGGGTATGAATGCGATTCAAAGTCTTGTGACTAATGATTTGTGGGTAGCCTCCAAGTTGGGCATTTAGAAAAATAGCCATATCTCGTATCGTAGAATTGATTCCGCCTGCGGGTGCAACGCTATAGTACCCTTTAGAGTAGGTATCACAAGGAATTAAGCCGCGTCTGCCACTGCGAACATGAGGCGTCGCTTTATTCGGTGATCTTTGAAGTTCAGCAAAAGTTGAAGAGGTTTTTGTCATGTTGAGAGGTTGGCATAGATGAGTTTTAAGTGAAGCATGAAAGGATTTTTGGGTGGCAGAACGCGTAATATCGCTAATCAAACTATACATGGCATTGTTATAATCATATCTTTTACCAACGTGGGTTCTAACAGGAGTGTTTTGTAGGGCTGTCATGATACGTTCATAAGGTGCATGCGCTTCGATAAGGTTATTAAAACCGCCTCTTGGAACGCCGGTTGAATGGCTTAACACATGTTTTACTTTTAATGAATGCGGTGATTGCTTACTTTTTAACGAAAAGTGCGGCAAATAATGTGAGACGGGATCATCTATTTTTAGATGTCCTTGGTTTTCTAAGATCCCTGCCAGAGTTGCAGCAATGGGTTTAGAAACGGATCCGAGTTGAAAGACGGTATCCACATCAATTTTTTCTGGTTTACCCAAGGTTTTAACGCCATAGGCATTCATAAAGATCACTTTGTTGCGATAAACAATGGCAATGGCGCAGCCGGGGATCACTTTATTTTGCACTTGTTTTTTAATGTATGCATCTAATTTTGCGATGACCGGGGTGAGATCTTTTGCAGGCGATGCCTCCGCGGGTATGATCCCAATTATCCAAGTGAATACGCAAAGCAAGAGGATCCGAGTACGTAGGAACCTCGATCGATGTTGCCGATTTATTTTAAAGCGCATATACATGAAATTATTTTAGCATGGAATAAAGTTGCTTTGTTGTCTTCATTATGAGTATCCTAGTTGTGGAGTTGGTTAGACAGTCGCTCTATCTCTTTTGAGAAAGGGAGGAAAGTCCGGGCTCCATTGGGCCTAAGCGCCAGGTAATGCCTGGGAGACGTGAGTCTACGGAAAGTGCCACAGAAAATATACCGCCCTGTCTTAAACACCTCGGTGTTTGGATGAGGTAAGGGTGAAATGGTGCGGTAAGAGCGCACCGCGTTGATGGTAACAGCAACGGCAGGGAAAACCCCGCTTGGAGCAAGACCAAATAGGAACCCATTTAGTGTGGCCCACGCTGGGTTCGGGTAGGTCGCTTGAGCCATTTGGTGACGAATGGCCTAGATGAATGATTGTCCTCGACAGAACCCGGCTTATCGGCCGACTCCACCTTCCTTTAAAAGTATCAATCGCGTTTTTGAGAGCCTGTCGTACAGGCTTAATCCATCTTTATCCCAAAACGTCCATAACAAGCCAATGCCTCCTAGTAAATAGCATTGCGCCCATCCGGCGGTGTAATGAACGTGCTAAACAGGGTTGACTCATAGCTTAATTTAGAACCATTGCTTTAAGAAATAACCAATTTAACTTAAGTGGTGCCGGGAGAGAGAATCGAACTCTCACAATGTCGCCATTACCAGATTTTGAGTCTGGCGCGTCTACCAGTTCCGCCATCCCGGCCTCTCTTCTTGTGTTGAGACTACATGACACTAAGAGCGCGACAGTCTAACAAATTCACGCGCGCTCTCCAAGCTTTTTTCTTTAGCAAAATCCATGCTA
>JAJZUR010000036.1 GCA_021848375.1 Pseudomonadota bacterium
TCAGTCTTGCGACTATACAGGCAGCCCTTGGGAATAATTTTCAAATCACGGGATTATCAATCCCAGAAGCACGAGATTTAGCTTTATTATTAAGAGCTGGCGCACTTCCAGCGCCCGTTTCCATTGTTGAAGAAAGTATCGTTGGTCCCAGTATGGGGCAAGAAAATATTCAAATGGGAATGCTCTCTGTGGGGGCAGGGTTAGCGTTAGTCTTACTTTTCATGGCATTTTATTATAGTGTTTTTGGTTGGATCGCAAATTTAGCATTGCTCGCAAATTTAGTGCTGTTGGTTGCAATCATGTCTTTAATTGGCGCAACGTTGACACTACCGGGGATTGCAGGAATTGTATTAACACTCGGGATGGCGGTTGATGCGAATGTGCTTATTTTTGAGCGGATCCGAGAGGAATTACGGTTAGGAGTTGCGCCAAAATCGAGTATTTTTCGCGGCTATGAATTTGCGTTTGCAACGATCGTGGATTCCAATTTAACGACCCTAATTGTGGGGATAGTTTTATTCGCAATAGGGAGCGGGCCAGTGAAGGGCTTTGCCATTACCTTGTGTATTGGGATATTAACGTCTTTATTAACCGCAACGACGGGGAGTCGTGCCATCGTCGAGTTATTATATGGCGGGCGTTCAACGCGTCGAATAAGAGTAGGGATCTAGATGGAATTTTTTAGAAAACAAACGCATATCGACTTTATGGGCGTTCGCCGTTATACCGGAATTATTTTGATTGTCCTGTGGGTTGCGTCAATCGGAGTATTGATTTTCAAAGGTTTAAATTTAGGGTTAGATTTTGCCGGGGGCACGCAAGTTGAAGCGAGATTTACAAAAGAAACTTCGCCGGTAATGATCCGTGAACAGTTAGAACAAGCAGGGTTTCAGGGAGTTAAGACGCAACAATTTGGTTCCACGCATGACATCTTGATTCGAATTGGAAATTCTCATCATATTGCCTTTGATGAAACAGCAGCTGACGAAACAGCAGAGAGCCAAAAAGAATTCAAAATAAGTGCGTTAGTGAAGGAAGCATTGCTCAAAAATTATCCCGATATTGAGATTCGACGGACTGAATTTGTGGGCTCTGGCGTTGGAGATCAATTGGTTGAACAAGGCGGTATTGCGGTATTAGTATCCATTTTAGCGATCATGATTTACATTGCGCTGCGATTTGAATATCGGTTGGCAGTGAGTGCAGCAGTAGGTTTGATTCACGATGCTTTTTTAATTCTGGGTGTATTTGCATGGTATGGTTTTGAATTTGATTTAGCCGCCATGGCATCTGTGTTAGCCGTTTTAGGATATTCATTAAACGATACCATAGTGGTCTTCGATAGAGTTCGCGAAAATTTCCGGAAAATTCGCAAAGGAACCCCAGCGGAGATCATGAATTTATCGATTAATCAAACGTTATCTCGAACCATTATGACATCGTTTATGACGTTATTGGTGGTATTGGCCTTATTATTTTATGGGGGTGAGAGTCTATTCGGTTTCTCCATGGCATTTTTTGTCGGGATTATCATCGGAACTTTCTCGTCGATTTATGTATCGGGTGCATTGGCATTATGGATGGGCTTAAGTAAAGCCGATTTAATGCCAAAAGCAAAACCTGAGCTAGAGAGGCCATAAAGATGTTGCCGGCAGGAAATCCGGATCAAGCCGCTAACGGTAATAAATCGATCTTACCGGAATTCAAAATGCCATTACCCAGAAAGAAGGAAATAGCGGCATCATCTATAAACACAGCTGTAGAAAATATAGAGAAAACGGACACCTTAAAACCTTTTGAGTTGAAGCGGACAGTTTCTAGTCGAAGTTTAGATTTGCATGCATTTTTAAATGAGGAGCAAAAAAAAGCAGATAAAAATAAGCGAAAATATCCACCGCTTACATTGCAATATGTTGGACAACCGGCTACTAAAAAAAATAAATTTGTGCAATAGAAAAAATACCGACTTACGAATATTTTGTAAAATACTGACAATGGCGGGACACGTTATCTGATGCTAATAATATCCAGCAATTCTTGATGTACCTTGCGAGTGCCGGCGATAATATTGCCGCTCTCTAAAAATCCATTTTCAGCATTAAAATCAGAGACAAAACCACCGGCCTCACGCACAATTAACACCCCAGCAGCGATATCCCATTCTTTGAGACCCGATTCCCAAAAGCCATCTAAACGGCCCGCGGCGATATACGCTAAATTTAAAGAAGCGCAACCCGTTCTACGTACATCGGCACCCGACATAAATATTTTTTGTAAAATCTCTAGATGGGGAACGCCGTGTGGTTTAGCTTGACGATCATGGAATGGAAATGCGGTACCTACTAATGCGCCTTTTAAACTGTTTCTTTCAGTGACACGAATACGGCGATTATTAAGGTAAGCGCCTGTGCCGCGAGTAGCCGTATAGAGATCCTGACTAATGGGATCGTAAATAACCCCGTGTTCTAGATGATCTCTTTGTTTAATTCCAATGGAAACGGCAAACTGAGGGAAGCCGTGGACATAGTTCATGGTACCATCTAAAGGATCGATAACCCATACAAATTCATTGCCAGGATGGAAACCACTTTCTTCCCCGACAATGCCGTGATTCGGATATGCTTTTTGGATGATTTCAATGATAGCTGCTTCTGCAGATTTATCAACTTGAGTGACTAAATCGTTCATTCCTTTTTCAAAAATGGTGAGTTTATCCGGTTGTTCAAGATGATGGATAATGATTTTGCCAGCCTGGCGGGCAGCACGGATAGCAATATTGAGATAGGGATGCATAGATAAACCACATTTATTAAAGAACGTAAAATTTAGCTTACCACAATTTAGGGAACAATTAAAGGAGTGACTTTTTGTTTGGCCTTCAGTTCTTGTTGGTAGTAAAGGGTCAGGCCAAAGCTCAGAATTATCACTGATATCCAAAAGTAAGGCGAAAGGATTTCATCTAAGAAAAACCAGCCCAAGAAAGCCGCAAAGAACGGTTGAGACAGTCCAGCAAAGGACAAATAAGTTGCCGTAAAGGATTTCAGCAGCATGCCATGAAGGTTATAACTGATTAAATTAGAAACTAAAGTTAAACATAAAAACCAGGGTAAAAAACCCCAAAAGTCAGAAATTGGGACTGGATCCCAAACTTCGGTTATAAAAGAGTGGAACAAAGCAATCATTCCGCCAATCAACATACTGGTGGCATTAGCCATGACTGTCGTATAGCCGCGGTTTTTAACGACTTCGCGCATGCCAATCCAACCTAAAGCAGAGGTGATGGCGGCGGCTAAAATCGCAAGCTCAGCAAAGGTTAAGAATAAAAGATAACCAGTATCATCATCAGTGCTTGAATGTCCGATTAAAAGCGGAATGAAGCCTAAAATCCCAATAATTAGTCCAATGCACTTTTGGATATTTAATTTTTCAGAGAACCATACATAGGACATCATAGCAGTCGCAATGGGGCAAAAGCTATATAAAAAACAGGCTTTTCCAGCCTCCATATACTGTAATCCCCAGAATTCAAATGCATTGGTGAGATAAACACCTGCAATTGCAATCACAAGAACGGGGACAATATGTTTTTTGTGAAACACAAAATGTTGACGGTTAAAAAAGAATTGATAAATCAGCAGTAATAAACTGGCGATGATCATTCTTGCACCTGTGACAAACAGAGGGGGTGCAAACTCGAGGGTCAATTTGCCAAAGACAAAGACAGATCCATAAAGCACGCATAATAGTAATACCAAAATTTGTAAATACACCGTCATTTCCTGTTTATTCATGCGTTTAAAATAGAATATATTTTGTTATTATAACTCAATGTTTGCGCAATTGAAAATCATTTTGATTAATACAACTCACCCAGGTAATATCGGCGCTGTGGCGCGCGCGATGAAAAATATGGGATTTAGGGAATTATGTTTAGTATCTCCCAAAGAATTTCCATCTGAAGTTGCAACTGCTCGTGCCAGTGGTGCTGAAGATATTCTACAAGGCGCTATGGTTGTCCAATCCTTAGAGGATGCGGTTGCGGATTGCCATAGGGTTTTTGGGTTAAGTGCTCGTTTGCGAAAAATCTCCATGCCGCTGATGAATAGCCGTAGAGCAGCGTTGGAAATCGAAAAATTGCACCAGGATAATCCAACACAAAAAATCGCACTGGTGTTTGGCCAGGAGCAATCTGGGCTGTCAAATGAAGCGCTGGCAAAATGTCACTATCAAGTGTTGATTCCAGCAGAACCATCATTTGCATCGTTAAATCTTGCTCAAGCCGTACAAATTATGGTCTATGAGCTTAGAATGGCAGGGGTTGGCGTTGAGTCTGAGGGATATCAGCAAAATGAGATGAGCGAGAATTCAGAAGAGCTGGCAACGGCTGAAGCGGTAGAGGGATTTTATGCTCATTTAGAAAAGAGCTTGATCCAAATCGGGTTTTTAAACCCGCAAATGCCAGGTCATTTAATGCACTACTTGCGCAGGTTATTTGCAAAAAGTCGACTAACTAATTTGGAGTTGAATATTTTACGAGGGATATTGACGTCCATTCAAAAGAGAGTATAGTTTATTTTATGACTAAAAATTCTCCTATTTATTTTGATTATGCGGCAACGACTCCAGTTGCTCCTTCTGTTATTGAAAAAATGAATCAATGTTTAGCGGCAGACGGGATATTTGGGAATCCCGCCTCCACGCATTTTTTTGGATCGATGGCAAAGGCAGTGGTCGAGGCTGCACGTGAAGCAGTAGCATCCCTTATTCATTGCGTGCCGCGTAACCTTATCTTTACATCTGGTGCAACCGAAGCAAATAATTTGGCGTTAAAAGGGGTTGCGCATTTCAATCGTCATCGCGGCAATCATATTGTGACTTGTAAAACGGAGCACAAGGCAATCTTGGATACTTGCGCTTATTTAGAACAAGAAGGTTTTACAGTGACATACTTAGATCCAGAACCTAATGGTTTAATCGATTTAGGATCCTTGCAAAGCGCGTTGTGCCCACAAACAATTCTGGTTTCTATTATGCAGGTGAACAATGAAACTGGGGTCATCCAAGATATTGCATCAATCGGTAAAATGGTGCGTGATCGGGGTATTGTGTTTCATGTGGATGCGGCGCAAAGTGTGGGGAAAATTCCGCTCGATGTTCAATTATTACCGGTCGATTTATTATCGATTTCAGCGCACAAATGTTATGGACCCAAAGGGATTGGCGCATTATATGTGAATGATATTCCGCGGATACACTTAACACCGCAGCTGCACGGAGGTGGACAAGAACGAAAAATGCGCGCCGGGACGTTACCAACGCACCAAATCGCCGGATTGGGGGAGGCGGCTCGCCTGGTTCAAGAAAAATTAGCAGCCGACAGTGAGCGAATACGAGAGTTTAGCCAGCAATTTTGGCATGGCATTCAAGATTTGCCAGGTGTTACCCGCAATGGAGAAGAAAAATACTGTGTGCCCCATATTCTGAATGTGACTTTCAGTACGCTCGACAAAGAAGCATTTATTCAGGGATTACCTCAGCTTGCTTTTTCTTCTGCATCAGCCTGTAATTCCATTAGCCTGGAACCCTCGCATGTATTACGCGCGATGGGATTGGCGATTGAGGCGGCAAAGCGTTCGTTTCGCTTTTCTTTTGGCCGTTTTACAACGCGCCTTGAAGTGGAACAGGCGGTCAATTTAATTCGAGAATTGGTTTTAAATAAGGGGACTTCAAATGGCTGATATTTCTTTAACCGAAAGGGCAGTTGCTTATTTGCAGAGAAGTTTACACGGGAAAGAAGGAATCGTTGGGATCCGTTTGGGCGTTAAGCCTTCTGGCTGCTCAGGATATTCTTATACCATTGATTTTGCCAAGGAAAGAGCCATGGAGGATAAGCTATATGAAATCTCGGGTATTTCCATCTTAATTGATCCGAAGAGCTTTGAAGTTTTGCAGGGGATGGAAGTGGATTGCGTTCAAGAAGGCTTAAATGAATACTTAAGATATAATAATCCCAATGTCAAAAGTGCCTGTGGGTGCGGCGAAAGTTTTAGTGTAGAAAAATAAGTTTAATAACTAAATAATAAGACAAAGTTGGTATTCTCGTCTATAAATACTGGATGAATCCGAAAATGACCGCAGGAGATGCCGCACTTTGTCTTGGTACAAACCAGGATGGCATTGTTTTAACCTGTCAAGAACGGGGCCTTTCCTATTCCAAGGCACATCAACAGATCTATTTTGGGCATGAAACGGCGAGAGATTTGTTTTCTTTTTCCTTCAAACCAAAGGTAATTGTTTTTCAAATCGTAAAAGGGGGAACTGGCAAAACCTCATTGGTATATGAATTTGCGATTCGTGCCAGTTTATATGGGGCGCGCGTGCTTTGTGTCGATATGGATCAACAAGGCAATTTAACCCAAGCGTTTAATCAGGATGCTGAACATTTACCCGTGATGATTGATATTTTGGCGGATCATCATCCGTTTCAAGAATCGATTGTTTCAGTTGCTCCTGGCATTGATTTGTTACCGAGCCGCTTTGAAAATTCCATGTTAGATGAAGTGCTGCGCTTAAAAAAATTGCCTTTGCAATCGGTTTATCGAGAACCCCTACAGACGTTAAAAAGACTATACGATGTCATTGTCGTTGATTGTCCCCCGAGTCTAGGGCAATCGGTAACCGCTTGCGCGCTGGCTGCCGATTTATTGGTCGCCCCAGTAACGCTGGAAACCTTTGCTTTATCCGGTTTAGACATGGTGTATCAGTCAGTGCAAGAATTAAAGAGTACGTTTGGTTTATCGCTTCGTTTTAATGTGGTGGTAAATAAATTGAATCCACGAATCAATCAAGTCAAAAGAAACCCCTTATTTTTGCATTTAAAAAATTCCAAATATGAAGATAAATTATTGAAAAGTTATATTCGATTGTCGCATGATTTATCAAAGGCAATTTCTAATCAAGAATCCATCTTTGATTCAGTTCGCAAAACCTTTGCTAAAGAAGATATTGATCGGTTAACCCAGGAATTATTGGGGATTTCGAGCAAAAAACCTGCAGTCCTTACCAAAAAAGAATCAACAATCAGACTCGAAAAATCCCACTTATTGAACGAGTTTTAATCAGAACTTTAAATTCATTATTTTTTTGCAGTAGCGCGGGGCGTTATTGTATTGGTTGCAAGCGATCTTTTTAAAAGCTTCCCAGAGACTCAAAATATTGGTATAGGGAACTTATTTTCCCGCTTTTTGGCGGTTTTTTGCAGGTTTGTCAAGAGGGTTATTTGTAGAAACCGCCATTATTTTGACATATACTGTAACATAAATCCTAATTATAGATAGTTCTCACCTAAGTCACTGTTTATTCACTATTTACTTGAACTTAGTATGTAAGCTTTCCTTGACAGATGAAGGTCAGGTTACTAAAGTGTAGATATGTGGGTAAGAATGGGATAAAGTGGGAAAACTTTTTTAGGAGTTCCTCTTTGTGTTTCGAGGGATAAATTCTATTCATGTGGATGACAAAGGCCGGCTGGCGGTGCCGACCCGTTATCGATATCGTTTGCAAACTGACGCCAAGGGGCAGTTGATTGTGACGATCGATACCGAGGAACGTTGCCTCTTGCTGTATCCTTTGCCGGAATGGGAAATCATCGAAAAGAAAATTGAGGCATTGCCCAGTTTTAATAAGGCGGCGCGACGCATTCAAAGACTTTTAATTGGACATGCGACGGAAGTGGAAATGGATAGCCATGGGCGAATTTTATTGCCGCCGCCTTTAAGGGATTACGCCAATGTGCGTAAAGGCATTATGTTAGTTGGTCAGGGTAAAAAGTTTGAGATATGGGATGAAGTACGTTGGCACGAAACTCGTGAAGATTGGATAAAGACCGATCTGAAGAGTTCTGGGCCGCTACCACCTGAATTGGAGATCTTGTCGTTGTGATAAGCGTGAAGGAATGGAGCAGCATGGAGACTGAACACTATCCTGTGATGGTGCAGGAAGTCCTGCAGGGATTAAATATTGATCCAGCTGGTTTATATATTGATGCAACCTTTGGTCGAGGGGGGCATGCACGTGCCATTTTGGCAGAACTCAATGCAGATGGTCGTCTCCTCGTGATCGATAGAGATCCTATGGCCGTTGCTGCTGGGAAAGCCTTGGCAAAAACCGATAAACGCGTTAACGTTCGACAAGGTACATTTGGTGCACTGCTTTCAACTTTTAAAACCGAGCCAGAACTATCTCATAAAGTTGATGGCATTTTGTTAGATCTTGGGGTTTCATCCCCTCAATTGGATGATGCCGAGCGCGGTTTTAGCTTTAGGCTGCAAGGGCCTTTGGATATGCGAATGGATCCAACGACCGGAATGTCAGCTGCAGAGTGGCTAAACGAAGCAGAAGAATCTGAAATTTCGCATGTCTTAAAAACCTACGGCGAAGAAAAATTTCATCACAGAATGGCGCGTGCCATTATAGAGGCGCGAGCACTTTCGCCAATTACAACGACTTTACAATTGTCGAATATTATTGCGAAAGCAAATCCCGCGTGGGAGCGGCATAAAAATCCGGCAACGCGCGCATTTCAAGCCATTCGAATTTTTGTGAATGATGAATTAAATGAGTTATTGACGGCGCTAGACGCGAGTTTGGAGATTTTAAAACCTGGCGGTCGATTGGCGGTGATTAGTTTTCATTCGCTTGAGGATAGAATCGTAAAGCGTTTTATTCAAAAAAATGAGAAGGGTGATGATTATCCTCGAGAGTTACCGATACTGGCAAGCCAATTAAATCAAAAGTGTCATCGTGTCGGAAAAGCCATCCACCCATCACTGAAAGAAGTGAGCACTAATCCGCGTGCCAGAAGCGCTACGTTACGGATAGCAGAAAAAATAGGGGGATCGGTATGAAAGCGATTTTGCCAAAACCCAATCGTCTTATAAAGAGAGGCCCTCTGGTCGAATTATTACCAAGGGGCTCGATGAGCGTGTTGTTGTTGGGTTTACTGGTGTTAGGAACGGCGCTTGGGGTTGTTTATACCAAATATTTAAATCGGAACCTACATAGTGAATTGCAACAGTTACAAGCAACCCGAGATCAATTGCATGTGGAGTGGACTCAATTGTTATTAGAACAAGGAACATTAGGTTCTGATGTACGAGTGGAAAAAGTTGCGCGCGAAACTTTAGGAATGATTACCGCACCCTCAAACCAAATAGTAGTGATAAAACCATGAATTATAAAGGCCGTTATTTTTTAATTGTCACAAGCTTACTGATGATCGTCAGTGGTCTGGTATGGCGCGTCGTAAATTTACAAGTTGTTGAACAAGATTTCTTAAGGAATCAAGGGGATATGCGTACCAATCGTGTGGTTGGTATTCCAGCCTATCGCGGTATGATAACCGATAGAAATGGCGAGCCTTTGGCAATCAGTACACCGGTTGAATCGGTGTGGGCGAATCCCAAAGAATTTGATACCGAGCATCCGCAATTATTGGCATTGGCAGGGCTTTTGGATTTATCTTTAGATGAACTGGTGAATAAAATAAATAGTGCGGGGGGGCGTGAATTTATTTATTTACAACGTCATATTACTCCGCATCTCGCAGATAAAATTAAAGGCTTAGCAATTCCAGGTGTGCGTTTAAAAACGGAATATCGACGTTATTATCCTGCAGGAGAAGTGACGGCGCATGTTCTTGGTTTTACCAATATTGATGGTCAAGGTAAGGAAGGGATTGAACTCGCCTTTGATGATACGCTGCGAGGTACGAATGGCAGCAAGCGAGTGGTGCGCGATAGGCGCGGCCGAGAAGTGCAAATTTTAGATGGTCTGCAGGAGATGCAGTCCGGAGAAAATGTCACCTTAAGTTTGGATCAGCGCTTACAATATCTCGCTTATCGTGAATTAAAGGCAGCAGTAGTATCGAGCGGTGCAGAAGCGGGATCCGCTGTGGTGATAGATGTTGCGACAGGTGAAATTTTAGCGATGGTGAATCAACCTTCGTTTAATCCGAACATGCGAATTAAACTGCGAACAGATGGTCGTTATTGCAATCGCGCGGCCGTTTTTAAATTAGAACCCGGTTCGGTTGCCAAAACGTTTAGTGTCGTAAATGCTTTACAAAATGGGCATGTGACACCTGGAACCTTAATTGATACCTCACCCGGTTGGATGAATGTGAGTGGTCATATGGTAAAAGAAGATAAACATAAAAATTTTGGGGTAATCGATGTTGCTTCTATTTTGATGCGTTCCAGTAACATTGGAGTAACCAAATTAACACTTTCGTTACCACCCCATTCTTTAATTGACACGCTTCAAAAATTTGGATTTGGTAAAACGACCGAGAGCGGATTTCCCGGAGAAAGTAGTGGTACTTTGATTGCACCTCCCAAACGAGGAACCTTTGTATTAGCCACCATGGCATTTGGTTACGGAATGAGCGTCACGCCGTTACAATTGGCGCGTGCCTATGCAGCGTTAGGAGCCGGTGGGGTTATTCGACCAGCGACTTTTTTAAAACAAATGGATATTCCCAAAGGCGAGCAAATTATTGATCCCGTTGTTGCCCGTCAAGTAGTCGATATGCTATCTGGGGTGGTGGAAGAAGGCGGCGGCAAAAAGGCAAAAGTTGTGGGTTATCGTACAGCCGGTAAAACGGGAACGACTCGTAAAGTTGCGCAAACCGGCGGTTATTTACCAGGAAACCATGTTGCGGTATTTGCAGGATTGGCTCCGGCATCCAATCCGCGCTTTGCCATTGTTGTGGTGATTGATGATCCTAAGGGTGATCTATATTATGGTAGTCAATTAGCAGCGCCTGTGTTTTCTAAAATTGCCGCTGGTGCGCTGCGTTTATTCAATATTCCGCCCGATATGCTGGATAATCAAAACTTGCGTGTTGCACGGGTACAGGATGATCGAACCCAACATGATTGATACAGTGGTAAAATCACTGACCATAGACAGTCGCCGGGTACAACCAGGCGATTTATTTATTGCGCTGCGAGGTTTAACGGTTGACGGGCATGATTATATTACCGAAGCTATCCAAAGAGGAGCCGCTGCCGTATTGGTAGAGCAATTAGATTCTCCCTTACCGCGCCTAAATAAAAATATACCGCTTATCCCTGTCTCGAATTTAAAGAAATTGGTAGGGGTTATCGCAGCGCAATTTTACAATGATCCTTCCCGTCACTTGTCGGTTATTGGAATAACCGGAACGAATGGTAAAACGTCTATTTCGCATTTTATTGCAGAAATTTTAGCTTATTGTAATGTGCTATGTGGTGTTATCGGCACCTTGGGGATTGGTTTTTTGGACAGATTAAATCAAACCGTGGGAACAACGCCGGATGCTATCATGGTTCAAAAGGCATTAGCTGATCTTAAAAATAAAGGCGCTAAGATAGTTGCGATGGAAGTAACATCTCACGCTCTGCATCAACATCGCGTAGAAGGCGTTCATTTTCACACGGCGCTGTTTACCAATTTAACGCGCGATCATTTGGATTATCATCCCAACATGGAACATTACGCTAAAACCAAGCAACGTTTATTCACCGATTTTAGACCAACCTACAGTGTAATTAATGTAGAGGACGAATTTGGTCGTGTATTGGCGAGGGATCCGAGATTAACCAACGTGATTGGTATTGGAGACGATGTGCAAGCGCATAACGTTGTGTTGGATGATACTGGGATCCATGCAACACTTGATACCCCTTGGGGAAAAGGGGAATTACATTCTCAATTATTAGGAAAATTTAATTTAAATAATTTGTTGGCTGCTATTGCCGCAGTTTGCTTGGAAGGCTTCCCCTTATCTCAGGTTTTAGAATCCGTAAAATTTATTAAAACGGTACCTGGACGAATGATGCGTTTTGGCGGAGCACAAGGTGCACCGCTCATTGTAGTAGATTATGCACACACTCCAGATGCTTTAGAACAAATTTTAAAGGCATTACGCGCCCATTGCCGAGGAAAATTATGGTGCGTCTTTGGTTGCGGTGGGGATCGTGATCGAGGTAAACGGCCGCAAATGGCGAGTATTGCTGAAAAAATGAGTGATAAAATTTGTTTAACGCAAGATAATCCGAGAACAGAAGATCCAGATCAGATCATTCAAGATATGGTGCAAGGGTTAAAAAACCAAGCACAGGCGCATATCGAAATGGATCGTAAACAGGCCATCGCTTGGACGATTCAGGCTGCAAATGCGGATGAT
>JAJZUR010000037.1 GCA_021848375.1 Pseudomonadota bacterium
TCTACATCGGCAATAATAAAACCTGTTACAATAATAAATAAACTAAGAAGCCCCAATTGACTAGAAGCGATTAAGGTATTTTTTAAGGCATTGCGTCTTAAAAAAATAAAAAGCAAAGTGGCGCTGGAAATACCATAGGTACTCCAGGTAATCCATGAGGTTTCCTGCTCACGAAAAATTGAATAAATCGTTGACCAAAAATAATATAACCACGCCAGAAATAAAGTAACGAAAGACCAAAATGATCGTTGCTTAAAAACTGAATGATTCGTTGCTTTAGAGGGATTCACTAGCTTTAGAATACCAACGCGTCGCTAACTCGTTTTGTCCTTCAATCATATAGAGATCCGCCTTTACCAGACAGGCTCGACGATTATGATCATCCTTATTTAGAACGGTATCGAGTTCTTGATGCGCTGCCTTAAATTCTCCTAAATACAGTTCCAGTTCTGCGAGATTCAATCGCGCTGCATGAAAGTTTTCTTTTAACGCTAGCGCTTTCTCGAAAAAGTCATGGGCTTTGGTTGGATCCCCTTTCCCTTGCCAAGCCAATCCCAATAAATTATAAGGCACCGGATGGTTTGGATATTTCTGATGCAGCGCTTCTGAGAGTTTGATGGCGGTTGCATTATCATTATTTTGTAGCTTTTGTAACACCAACAATACCTGTTGATTCATGGACTCATCATGCGCCGTGAGTGCGGCATTATTTAAAAAACTCAACGGAAAATAAAGGGTCGGATAGCTTGGGGCGACCAAGTGTGTTTCTAAAGCTGCAAGGACATTAGAAGATCCCTCATCCGAAACCTCTGCTTGCGAATCGATCATTAACCCTGCCAATTGACGACGTGCATCTTGGTTCTGACTGTCTTTTTGGATTTCTTGAAAATAACGAACGGCAACGGCTTCTTTATTTTCAGCCATCCCTGCTTCTTCTGCTAGCACAGTTGTCGTCGGTACGATCCCGCAAAACCAAACCGTTAATATCCCTAACCATTTATTCATATAGCCTCCTGCCTTTAAATCCGAACTGTCCTTGGATATACAGTATTCATACCATTCTAATACTCAGTTACTCAAATTTATCACCCACTATTTTGCGTTTATGCTTCTCATCCATTGAATAGATTAGTGTATACTGAAAGCTAAATCCTGACTGAGTTTGACCTATGAAGTATCATGTAAAACATTTAACAGCACTTAGTATACTAACATTTTTGTGGTCGCCTTTTGCAGCCGCTGAAGAACTCTACCACGGATTACGCTACCATAAAGTAACGACTCCAGAAAAACAAACGATTCACGTTCTTGAAATTGATCCCTCGCGCTTAACCATTAAGGCCGCTCATGCCAAAGAAAAAGCTATCGGTCGAGAAACGGTTTCTGCCATTGCTAAACGCCATAAAGCCATTGCCGCCATCAATGGTGGATTTTTCAGAATGGGTGAATTTATTGATGGCTTACCTGCCGGGATCTTAAAAATTCAAGATCAATGGTATGGCATCGCTTATCGGCCGCGCGGTGCCATTGGTTGGTCTAACCACCATTATTTAACACTATTAGATCGCATCCAAACCAAAACCAATGTCTATCTCAACCATCGAAAATTTCCGGTTTATGCTTTGAATCAACCTGGCGTTGCCAATCGAGCCGTCCTTTATACTGAAACCTATGGCAAAGAAGCAGGTTCCATTACTGGAGGCGTGGATATTGTTATCCAAAACAATCATATCACCGCCATAAAACCTTCAGGCAAAACCCCCATTCCTAAAGGAGGATATGTTTATGCCGTTGGTTCGGAAAATATTTATCCCAATCATCCTTTTGAAGTGGGCAGTCACGCGACGGTCAATATCGAAGTTATTCCACAATTTAGAAATAAAGAACAATATTTAGCATGGCAAATGGTCGAAAATATTATTGGCGGCTCACCGCTCTTGGTGCTTCAAGGAAAAGTGATCAAAGACTATACGACGGAACGTCTACGCTATTCTTTTATTCGGGAACGTTATGCAAGAACAGCCGTTGGGATCTTAAAAAATGGCCATTGGATATTTGCTGTGGTTGAACAAAGCGCGTTATCCGGTACTGCTGGCATGAATATACCAGAATTGGCTGTGTTTATGAAAGAATTAGGCGCAGAGTATGCGCTTAATCTAGATGGCGGCGGCTCTTCCACTTTATATATCAATAATGCTGTTGTGAATCATCCTGAAGGCGATGATGACGAAGATTACGGTTGGACAGCGCTGAGACCGGTTTCAGATGCCATTTTGATTTTGCCTAAGAAATAATTTATTGATTTACTTCGAGATTATTATTTAACCCGGTTAATTTAAAGCCGGGTTTAAATTAACCGGGTTAATATAAGCTTGAGCTAATATAACCCCGGTTGTTAACCATTTATACTGATCTAAATTTCAGTTTTTCTTAAGTCGCGTGCCACTTTATCCAATACGCCATTCACAAATTTGTGGCTATCACTGGATGCAAAGGTTTTGGCCAATTCTAAGCCTTCATTAATAATGACTTTATATGGAATTTCGGGACGTTCTTTTAATTCGTAAATCGAAATTCTTAAAATGGTGAGCTCTATTGGACCTAAATCTTCAAGCTTCCGGCTTAAATAGGGTGTCATGAGAAGATCTAAATCATGCGTTTGTCTCGGAACTTCGTGTAATAACAGTAGAAAATAATCTCGGTCAAAATCTACATCAGCATGTTCTATTAATGCATGCTTTTCGATATCTCTCAGATCATTCTCGGAAAGTAACCAACCATATAATGTTTGCAAGGCAAAACGGCGGGCTCTTTTGCGCGGCAGAAAGGGCGATTGTTTACTCATTGACTAATTCACAAGCATTTTTTAGACGAACAATTTCTGTTTGAAATTCATCCACATCTTGAAACCGACGATAGACCGATGCAAATCGCACATAGGCAATTTCATCTAATACTTTAAGCTCCGCCATCACCCATTCCCCTAATTCCTTGGTTTCGATTTCGCGCTCACCGGAAGCTCGTAATCGATTTAACAGGCGATTCACGGCCGCATCCAATAATTCGGTGCGCACCGGCCGTTTTTCCAAAGCACGCAACATTCCAGCGCGAAGTTTATCTTCTCTAAATTGTACACAGCTGCCATCTCGCTTAATCAGTCTGGGTAAAATAACTTCAACTATTTCATACGTCGTAAATCGTTCGTTGCAATTGATACATTCCCGACGCCGTCTAACTTGATCATTGACTAATCGGGAATCAATGACTTTAGTATCATCTGCGCGACAGAAGGGGCACTGCATTTATTGATACACCGGAAAACGTTTACACATCGCTAATACCTCTTTTTTCACCCGCTCAATGGTGGCTTCATTCGTTAAATCTTTTAATACATCACACGTCCATCCGATTAAGCGTTCGATTTCCGCTTCTTTAAAGCCTCGCGTCGTTACCGCAGGCGTGCCAATTCGAAGCCCACTGGTTACAAAAGGAGAACGCGGATCATTGGGTACTGCATTTTTATTGAGCGTAATATGGGCTTTTTCCAAGACTGCCTCAACATCTTTACCCGTAATGCCTTTATCAATTAAATCAATTAAGAATAAGTGGTTATCCGTACCTCCGGATACGACTTTAAAACCTTGTGCCGCCATACCTGCAGCAAAATTGCGCGCGTTCTTTAAAACTTGTTGTTGATAGGTTTTAAATTCAGGAAGCAATGCTTCTTTAAACGCCACCGCTTTTGCGGCAATCACATGCATCAGAGGCCCACCTTGTGAACCCGGAAAAATCGCAGAATTTAATTTCTTTTCTATCTCTGGGTTATTCCGCGCTAAAATAAGTCCACCTCTTGGACCTCGCAGCGTTTTATGGGTCGTTGTTGTTGTCACATCGGCTATCTGCACAGGGGAAGGATATAATCCCGCAGCAACCAATCCCGCCACATGCGCCATATCCACCATTAAATACGCGCCCGCCTTATCGGCAATCGCCCTAAAACGTTCCCAATCCACCATCCGTGAATACGCGGAAAAACCTGCAATGATTAATTTAGGGCAATGTTCAAGGGCTAGCCTCTCCACTTCGACATAATCAATAAGCCCGGTGTCTTTATCGGTTCCATATTGCACTGCATGATAAAGCTTCCCAGAAAAGTTCACCGTAGAACCATGAGTTAGATGACCACCGTGTGCAAGATTCATTCCTAATATAGTGTCACCCGGATTTAATAAGGCCATCAATGCCGCAGCGTTCGCCTGGGAGCCAGAATGGGGTTGCACATTCACATAAGCTGCGCCAAATAATTGTTTTGCCCTATCAATTGCGAGCTGCTCCACCACATCAACAAACTCACATCCCCCATAATATCGTTTGTGTGGATACCCTTCCGCATATTTATTGGTTAAAACCGAGCCTTGCGCCTCCAGCACGCAAGGGCTCACATAATTTTCAGAGGCGATGAGTTCAATATAGTCTTCTTCACGGCGCTGTTCGCCGAGAATCGCGGCAGAGATTTCTGGATCAAAATCTGCAATTTTCAATCGGTGTCTATACATAGATCCTCACGGCCGTTCATATGAAGCCAATATTCTACCTAAGATTTACCCATACGGATAGCTAATTCTCGATCTAATTCCGGTAAGATCTGAAATAAATCCCCCACTAACCCATAATCCGCCACTTGAAAGATGGGTGCATCCGGATCTTTATTGATGGCGACAATGACTTTACTTTCCATCATCCCTGCCAAATGTTGGATCGCGCCTGAAATACCAACCGCAATATAAAGATCCGGTGCGACCACTTTGCCGGTTTGTCCAATCTGATACTCATTGGCGACAAATCCAGCATCTACCGCTGCTCTTGATGCGCCAATCGCCGCAGATAATTTATCGGCAATAGCTTCTAATAATGTAAAGTTCTCGCCGCTTTGTAAACCTCTGCCGCCCGCAATCACAATGCGCGCACTGGTCAGTTCCGGACGTTCGGAGTGACTTGCTTCACGCGATACAAAAAAAGATAGCTTGAGATCGCTAACCATTGGTTTTTTTTCGACCAACGCAAGATTCAATGATGGGGGGATTGCTTCAAATGCCGTTTTGCGAACCGTCATCACCTTAATGGGATCAAAAGACTGCACAGTAGCAAGCGCATTCCCTGCATAAATTGGCCGAACAAAAGTATCTTTTGTCAGAATACGCACAATCTCTGAGATCTGTGAAACATCTAATAATGCTGCCACTCGCGGCAAAATATTCTTCCCAAACGTGGTTGCTGGCGCTAAGATGTATTCAAAATCACGACTAACTTCAACGATATAGGCCGCCACATTTTCTGCAGTTGCGGACTGTTCCAGAGGACTATCGCAGATCCATACGCGACTAACTTTAGTAAGGCTTCGTGCGGACTGAATAATGACCTCACTCACTTGCCCAATCAGCAACAATGTTATATCGCCCGGTAATTCGGTCGCTGCGCGTACCACACTGTGAGTAACGCTTTGCAGCTCTACCTCATCATGTTCCGCTAATACTAAGATCCCAGAATGTGTCATGTATTATCCCTCTTCTCAATTTATATGATTTTGGCTTCATCATGCAATTTATCTAATAGAATATTTACACTCTCAACCTTTATCCCCCCTTTTCGCGGCGGCACAAGCTCGATCTGAACGATTTGGCTATGTGTTTTTAATGTCAATCCAAAGGCGCTTAAGCTCTTAATTTCAAGCGGCTTACTTTTGGCGCGCATCACATTTGGCAAAGAAATATATCTTGGTTCATTAAGACGCAAATCGGCCGTGACAACGGCGGGCAACGTTAAGGTTAACATTTCCAAACCGCTATCCACTTCTCGAGTGACCTCAATTTGATTTTGCGTCAAATTAATTTTCAGTTTAGAAATGAAGGTTCCTTGACTCCAACCTAAAAGCCCCGCTAACATTTGTCCCGTTTGATTACAATCATCATCAATCGCTTGTTTACCAAGAATAACCAGATCCGGTTTTTCCTGCTCTACCATCACTTTTAAAATTTTGGCAATATTGAGCGGTTCTAAAACATCATCCGTTTCAATTAAAATAGCACGATCGGCACCTCTTGCAAGCGCTGCTCGCAGCGTTTCTTGCGCCGCTTTTGGCCCAATGGAAACTGCAATAATTTCTTTTATTACATTTGCTTCTTGTAACCCAACCGCTTCTTCCAATGCAATTTCATCAAAAGGATTCATGGACATTTTTACATGTTCAGTTTCAACCCCGCTGCCATCCGATTTAATACGGATTTTAACGTTAAAATCGATGACCCTTTTAACAGGTACTAAGCATTTCATATAAACCCCTATTTAATGGTTTTTTAGTTTAAAAAAATCGAGTGTGGCGCGATTTAAATCATCCCAATAGAGTTGAAACCATTTTTTAGGATCATCTCCCGAATTGCGACAAACATAAATAATATTTGTCATCTGATTGGAATATTGTAAAGGGATCACCATACAATTGGTAAACACCGAGCGAATGGTATTATCCATCGTTTTCGAGAAAACATCTTCTAAAGTAGGATGTCCAATAATATTGAAAAAAGCCTCCCCGTGCGGCTGTAAATTTTGCTTAATTTGAATAAAATACTCTTGCGTTAACAAATGTGCCGGGATAGATCGTTCATGGCTATAAACATCAGAAATAATGACATCAAATTTCTCATGATTCGAGTTTAAAAAATCACGCGCATCTTTTGCCACAAATTCGCCATGTACGGGATACACAACATGATTTCTGACGACCGAATACATGTCTTTATCAATATCGACGTAAACAAAACGATTGCCATGACTGCCTTCTGCCGAAAGCGTAAATCCACCGGCACCTAATACCAAAATATTTTTATTGGTTAAGGCCAGATCCTGAAACATCACCCGCTTTATAAATTCGATATAGGGAAATCCTTTCTTCTCTCGAGTTACCATAGAGCTTAACGAATTATTCAAAGCCAATATTTTATTATTATCTTGATTGATCACTCGATAATTGGTATAGGCATTGGTTTTTACGAACATGTGGTTTCCTAAAGTAATATTTAAGACAAACACAAAGACAAACACACCACACAATACCAACCCTCTCACAAAATCCTTTTTCTTATCTCTAAATAAAACAAATGCTAATAACATCAACAAGAGGTAATTAATCACAATCGTCCATGCAACCCCTAAATAATTCATTAACAGCAAACTGGTCAGTACAGCCCCTAAAAAAGATCCAATGGTGCTTAAATGTAGGATTTTTCCGCCAACTTCACCCACCGTTTTGGCTTTCTTGATGAGTTCCATGGTAATCGGAACAGTTTGTCCCAAGATATACACAAGCGGGGCTGTCACCAAGAGGAGATAAGCCATCAATGCCGCCAAAATTTCGCTGCTGATATAACGTTGAAAGTAATAAAAAAATAGATCAATGACAGCAAAAGATAATCCGATCCCAAGCCAAATTGCGCTCTTGGTGAAATTTCTTTTTAAAATCGTCATATAATTTTTTTGATATTCTCCACCACGTCGATACCCATAGGCTAAAAACAATAAAAAAACGCCAATGATGAGACTAGTGACGACCACACTGTTCCCCGCAACGGGCGCAATTTGGCGCATGGTTAATATCTCAGCGGAAATTGTGACAAATCCTTCGACTAAGACAATCAGCAACAGCACGAAATCTGACATAATTCAATATCCCTTTTACAGCAAAGCTTTGATATCATGGCGAATCATGACACGAGAATCAATGGAATACGATGTGGTTATTGTGGGCGCAGGTCCTGCGGGACTTTCAGCTGCTATTCGACTTGAACAATTAGCCAACCAACAAAATATTAAGCTACGGATCTGTGTTCTCGAAAAAGGCGCATCTGTCGGCGCACATAGTCTTTCTGGCGCGGTATTTGATCCTTGCGTGTTAAACGAACTTATTCCCGACTGGCAAACACAGCATGCGCCACTCAATACTCGCGCAACGAAAGATCAATTTTTATTTTTAACCCAAAATAAAGGGTTTACCTTACCAACCCCGCCACAAATGAAAAACCCTCATCACTATATTATTAGTTTGGGAGCGCTGACAAAATGGTTAGCAGGGATCGCCGAAAATCTCGGCGTTGAAATATTTCCGGGCTTTGCCGCAACTGAAGTACTCTACAATGAAAATGGCGCTGTCATGGGCGTTGCCACCAATGATGTTGGAATTGATAAACAAGGCAACCACAAAAGCACCTATCAATCCGGCTTAGCCATCCATGCTCGATATACGTTATTTGCGGAAGGCGCCAGAGGCTCTTTGACTAAAACCCTTTTGCAAAAATATCATTTACAAAAAAACTGCGATCCCCAAACTTACGGAATTGGCATTAAAGAGATTTGGGAAATTCCAGAAAAACAACACCATATTGGTTTAGTGACCCATACGATTGGCTGGCCATTAGAAAACGACACATATGGAGGTTCGTTTATCTATCACATGGAAAAAAATCAAATCGCCATCGGATTTGTGGTGGGTTTAGATTATCAAAACCCCTATCTTGATCCTTTCCAAGAATTTCAACGATTTAAACAACATCCTAACATACGCCCTTTATTAGCGGGCGGCAGACGCATTGCCTATGGCGCACGCGCGTTAAATGAAGGCGGCCTGCAATCTATTCCCAAATTATCTTTTCCGGGGGGGCTGCTAATCGGTTGTGCCGCTGGTTTTTTAAATGTGCCCAAAATGAAAGGGAATCATACGGCGATGAAATCAGGCATGTTGGCAGCAGAAGCGGTAGTTCAGGGAATGATGAATAACGTAGGTTCTTTATTACCCAATTATGAAAAATCCATTCAAAATTCTTGGATATGGACAGAATTGAAAAGAGCGCGCAATATTCGCCCGGCTTTTCGCTTCGGTCTTTGGAAAGGTTTATTATATGCAGCATTAGATACGTATGTGTTTCGCGGACGTGCGCCGTGGACGCTACATCATGCAAAACCAGATAATTTATCGCTTAAAAAAGCCGCACAATTTAAACCAATAGCTTACCCAAAACCGGATGGAATTATCAGTTTTGATAAACTAAGCTCTCTGCCCTTTGCGAATGTTTATCATGAAGAAGATCAACCCCGGCATTTACAGTTAAAAGATAAAACCATTCCCATATCAGTTAATTTAGCATTATATGCTGCGCCTGAACAACGCTATTGTCCTGCCCAAGTCTACGAAATTTTACAAAACACAAACAGTACGCCTTATTTACAAATTAATGCACAAAATTGCATTCACTGCAAAACCTGCGATATAAAAGATCCAACCCAAAATATCAATTGGGTTCCTCCAGAAGGGGGTGGCGGCCCGAATTACGAGAACATGTAAATATTTGTTAAGGAGAAAGTGCTAGATTATGCGCAGCAGAAAAAAGGTAATATTTCATCAAAAGTCATTCCGACAGCATGGAGATAGCTGGTTGACTTACAATTTTCTTTCCGTCATACTATGTCTGAGTTTAAACTAGCCTACTTCAAGGTAAGGTAGGTTGCATGAGATTAAAAAATGCTATCACATAACGATGAAAAAATAGGAAATACTGAGAATGGTTTGACGCCTTTAAACGGCTGGTTTTATGATCAATTGCGTAAATGTGTAGTTAGTTTGACTAACCTTTCAAATTTCACCCAAGGCTTAACTCGTGTTTTGTCAACACCAAACTTATCCTCTGAAAGTGACAGCACTGATTTTTCACAGGCACATATCGAACACAGACCTGAAAATTCATCTAGATCAAATGCATCTACGTCTAATCTAGAATCGTTAAAAAACGGCTGGATACGATATAAAGATTTAGAAATTAATGAACCACTTTATGAAAGAGGGGTGACTGTCATAAAAGCTTTTACAACCGGCGTTTCGAATCTGGAAGACACTAAAAACACAGAGCTTAGTTTTATGCTGTGCAATCGAGAATTTCACTTTAGCACAAATGATACTTTAGAGCCTAACATACATAGGCATGAGTCACCATTTTTAACCCCATTAAGAGAAATATGTGGAGCATCTATAAATACAAAAAAGAATGGGATCATTATTTATAATAAACAACACAGAGACGATACATTTTCGCCTTTAATTATTGAAGATCCTAAGTCTAATAAAATCGCATTTTATGTTATGCCTTGGATATCTAAAGGGCTGCCCAATTCCACCCCTTTAAAAAAAATTCAAGCAGCTTTTAATATAACTAAATCTAAAGATGGTGGCGTTACCCAGTTTTGTAGTAAAATTACTCGGTTTGTAACTGCAGAATGCCTATTTGGCCCAAGCATAACTGCGGAAAATCAAAAGGGTAGGTATTTTCTCCTCATTAAACATGATATTGAATTTTATGAAAATGAAAAAATTATTAGAATTCATTATAACCCTCTAGATTCCGCTTATGAAGAAACTCAACTTCAGGAATTTGAAAAACTGACCTTGTTAATGAAACGATTAACAAAACCAAATCATCCTACAGAACTATTTTTTCATTCTCCACACTATGATTATATGCTATTTGTATTAAAACTATATGTGGATAATAGAATTACTTATGAGGCGTTAGAAGATTTTTTTCGTATTACGTTGGAGAAACAAAAAGAAATCCGTGCGAAAATTGAAAATCTTTGTTCGACTTCGAGCATCAAGGTCACCATTGAATCGCCCTTTGAAAATGTTTTTGGTGATTTAAAGTATGAACATCCAGATACTACCCTCGCAAACCATATATTATCGACAACAATACCACATAGGGATTTTAAAACTGAAAAAGAATTAGTTGAATTTATTCTAAACAAATTAAAACATAACAATTACAATAAAGTGCATCAAACCGTATGGAACGATTTTATCTCCATAGAAGCTACTCAGGAAATTGACAGCATAGAAAAATTATTCAAACTGTCAAATGCGGTAATGATCGGACGCACTTCTTTGGGACAAGGAGATTGTGAAACCTGTTCATTGCTTCCTTTATCAGAAAAAGAAATACAAAGAAGTTACGCCAAAACAAGTGCTAATTTTTCAAAAAAAGGAAAATCGGCATCAGAAAAATATCCAACAATATTAAATCTTACTTTGCTAGATCCGATTATCCCTGACGTACCAGACCAAAAGAAGAAAACAACAGGATTGTTTTATTTTAGAAACAGTCAAAACACATTAACCAAGATAGTGAAAGATAAAAAGGTATTAGAATTTTCACACCAAAATGCCGCTCGATTTCAATTCGGTCAAGAACCTATTTCTTTGAACGATGTATTGAAAAAGAAATTTCTTAAATAAATATGCGTGTAGTTTAAAATGGAAAATTCTTGTTATCTGGTTAGCAACGAGACGGAAACGGTAATCAACACGTTTAAGGTTATATTGAATACATATCAACATGTTATTCGAACTGAATATCACAAAAACTTAACAATAGAAAATATTTTTGAACGCATCTTTACGTACTATGAAAATATTATCGCGTGTATGCCAGGAAATGTGTATTGGTTAGATCAAAATGGTATTGCTGTAGGTTGTAACAAAAATGTATTAAATATGTTTGGATTTAAATCTATATCAGAATTTAAAGGGTTAACTTTTGAGGAAATGGGGATTGCAGGCAATTGGTTACCGGATGCAACTCAATCGTTTAAAAAAGATACCTTAGAAGTAGTACGTACGGGCAAAGCAAAATTAAATATTGAAGAACCCCCTATTTCCCATAGCAATGGCCAAATTATTTATTTTTTAACCAGTCGAGTACCTTTATTTGATCCTGAGGGAACTGTGATTGGTGTAGTGGGTATCTCGATAGATATTACTGAGCGCAAAGAAATGGAAGAAAACCTAAGATTGACCACACGCAAGGCTGAAGCAGCTAGCCGTGCCAAATCTCTTTTTTTAGCCAATATTAGTCACGATATCAAAACGCCCATCACGGGAATAATTGGTTCAGCAGACTATTTGTATCATGCAATAAAAGATCCTGATCTCAAACTACGTGTCAATAGTATTGCCCAATCTGGTTTAAGCTTATTAACTTTCATGAATGAAATCATTGAGGTATCGAGAAATGATATTCAAAAAATATCTAATACAGAGGTTAATTTTAATATAAGTCATTTAATCCAAAGCATTAGGAATTTGATCACGCCTGCAATAACGCAAAAAAAC